>CAXTJW010000191.1:5643-7171 GCA_964244305.1 uncultured Acetobacteraceae bacterium | reverse complement strand
TCCTATGTCGTCCGGTTCACCTGCCCGGAGTTCACCTCGCTGTGCCCGATCACGGGAACGCCGGACTTCGCCCATATCGTTCTGGACTATGTGCCGGGTGATTGGATTGTGGAGAGCAAGTCGCTGAAGCTGTTCCTCGCCAGTTTCCGCAATCACAGCGCCTTTCATGAGGCGTGCTCGATGGAGGTGGCGCGGCGGGTCGTTGAGGCCGTCACGCCGTGCTGGCTGCGCATCGGCGCCTATTGGTATCCACGCGGCGGCATCCCGATCGACGTGTTTTGGCAGACCGGCCCGGTGCCGGAGGGTGTCTGGATTCCCGATCAGGGCGTGCCGGCCTACCGTGGCCGGGGCTAAGCATGCAACCCGCCTGGGTCGGCGCAGCCGTTCCGCAACCGGGCGAACACGAGCATAGCAGCCTTGACGGAACCACGTCGCCCACGCAGGGAACGTCGGTGAAGGATCGTATTCGCAACAAGGCGCTAGCGCTCGGCTTTCATGCAGTCGGTTTTGCTCCAGCGGCGCTCGGGCCCGAGGCGCGGGAGCGGCTGGCTGCCTTCCTGGCCGCTGGGCAGCATGGAGATATGGGTTGGCTCGCCGACCGTGCCGAGCAGCGCGCGCATCCACAGGCGCTATGGGCCGAGGCGCGCAGCGTGATCGCGGTCGGGCTATCGTACGCACCTGGCGAGGATCCGCTGGCGGCGCTGGCCCAGCCGGACCGTGGCAATGTTTCGGTTTATGCACGCAACAGGGATTACCACGACGTCGTTAAGGGAATGCTAAAGCACCTCGGCGCATTCATCGCCAGCCGTTTCGGGCCGCAGGTGAAGGTGTTCGTCGACACGGCGCCGGTCATGGAGAAGCCGCTGGCGCAGCAGGCCGGGTTGGGCTGGCAGGGCAAGCACACCAACCTGGTATCGCGTGCGCACGGGTCCTGGCTGTTTCTGGGCGAGGTCATGACCACGCTCGAGCTGCCGCCAGATTCGCCGCACGCCGATCGCTGCGGCAGTTGCAGCCGTTGCTTGACGGCTTGCCCGACCGACGCGTTTCCGGCGCCTTATCGCCTGGATGCCACGCGTTGCATCTCATACTTGACGATCGAACACGCCGGGCCGATCCCGCTTGCGCTGCGGCCTTTGATGGGCAACCGCATCTTCGGCTGTGATGATTGCCTCGCGGCCTGCCCTTGGAACCGCTTCGCCCAGACAGCGCACCCAAAGCTGCAGGCGCGGGACGATCTGCGCGCGCCGGCTTTGGCGGAGCTCGCTGCGTTGGACGACGCCGGCTTCCGCGCGCGGTTCGCCGGCGGCCCGATAAAGCGCATCGGACGCGACCGATTTCTGCGCAACGTGCTGACTGCGATCGGCAACTCCGGCGACGCGGCGCTGCTTCCCTCGGCACAGCGCCTGCAGTCGGACCTGAACCCCGTGGTGGCCGAGGCCGCCAACTGGGCCGTCATGCGCTTGCAGGGGGCCGGTTGAGCCTGCTCAAGCGCAGCTTCAGCCTTTCGGGCCATCGCACCAGCGTCGCG
>CAXTJW010000191.1:1946-5543 GCA_964244305.1 uncultured Acetobacteraceae bacterium | reverse complement strand
GTTGAGCCTGCTCAAGCGCAGCTTCAGCCTTTCGGGCCATCGCACCAGCGTCGCGTTGGAACCGGAGTTCTGGGCCGCGCTGTCGGAAATCGCTGCGCGCCGGGGCGTCGTATTGTCGGCGCTGGTCGCGGCAGCCGATGCGGAACGGGTCCCAAGCCAGCCCTTGGCGTCATCGTTGCGAATTCTAGCATTGCAGGCGCGATCTTAACTTTTTTGAAATGAATTGGGCCGATAACTGCCCTACGGCGAATAAACGCCGTGTTGCAGAGTGAAAAAATCCTCATGGAAGCCATCATTTCCGCCGTGCCCAGCAAGCCCGTCCCGTTCAGCCCGCTGATGCTGGCCGACCGGCTGCTCACCTTGGCGCAGGACGCCGACCGTGCCGGCTACACCGGGGCCGCGTCCCACCTCGTGACCGCGATGTACCAGGTGCTCGATTGCAGCAAGCCCGCCCGGCACTGATCCGCTTCAAGGCTGCTCGGCCACCCAAAGCGCCAGGCCAGCGAGCTCCGGCGTTTGGATCAACGCCGCGGCCGGGCCGATGACGCGCAGGCCGAGCTCCGGGCCGGGCGACGCTCCAGCAACGCCCGGCCGTATCGCGAAGCGCAGGTCCGCCGCGGCCCTAAGCAGGTCGACACTGCCGGATACGCGTGCGGTCCCGTCCAGGCTGGACAGCACGCCGTCGCCGGACAGCACCCCACGCCGGGCCAGCAGCGGCAGGTCGAGGCTTTTGAACGGCGACGTCCCGCTCGTCAGCGCCTCCGCCTCCTGGGCGGCGAGGCGGCTGCGGTCTGGATTGGCCAGAGCCGCCGCCGCCGCCGGAATGTCGACACCGGACAGCACGCCGTCGCGAATCGTCATCGCAGCGGTCCCGGTCATGGTGGCAAGCAGGGCAGCCGGACTGTAGCCGCTGGTCGAAAGGTCCAATTTTGCATCGACCAGCCCCGCGGTCAGGTCCAGCGCCGTATCCAGCGTCGGGCCATCGAGCGCCGCGCCGGTCACCTCGGCCCGAAGCGAAAGCCGCGGCGGCTCGCTGCTGGCCACCAGCGCCGCGGTCCCCGACATGGCGCCGCCCTCCAGCCGGCCGGTCGCGCGCGGAACAGTCAATGTGCCGTCGCGCAACAGGATATCCGCCGACAACTCCTGCAGTGCCGGCGTCTGCCCCAGCAGCACACGCGACGCGTCAAGCCGGACTGTGGCCTGCCATCCCCGCAGCCACGCCAGTGGTATGGGATCGGGAGAACGCAAATAGGGCAACGGCAACGGCAATGTCTCGGCGGCGATCTGGCCAGAGACCGCCAAGCCTCTGCTGGCCGGTTCGCCCGAGGTCGCGAAGGTAAGCTGCCCGCTGGCACGCAACGCCCCAGCCACAAGGTCGAAGTGGTCCAGCTCTATGCTCCCCTCCGTGCCGGCCGCCTGGGTCAGCAGCGAGAGCGACCCGTCCCCAAGCCACGCCGCAGTCCCGCCAATGCCGGCCTGCTCCAGCAATCGTGGCGCGCCGGGATGCCGCAGCGTCACCGGCCCGGCCCACCGCCGCTCCACCAGGTTCACCGTCGGCTGCGCCTCGATCCTGAGATCGGAGCCTTCGATGCTCAGCCGCACCCCTAGCGCATCCGGCGGCCCGGAAGCTTGCAGCAACGCGGTGCCGGGGCCGCGCAGCAGCGCAACCAGCGTCGGCAGCTTCGACGGCGCGACAACGCGCAGGGCCGCGAGATCCGGCGCAGCCAAATCCACCCGGCCATCCGTGACGCGTCCGCCCTCGCCGATGACGCCGGACGCGGTCAGCCGCATGCCAAGCGGCCCCGCCTCGAGCCGGCGTAGCGTCAGCCGGTTGGCATCGCTTTGCGCCTCCAGCGCGACCTGCCCCATCGAGAGGCCGCGCCACGTCGCCTCTCCCACCTGCAGATGCAGGTCGGAGTCCACCCCCGCCGCCCGGGCCAGCGCGTCGGTCATGCCGGCCTTGGTGCCCAGCGGCGAGACGTCGGGCAGCCAGGGATCGAGCGTCAGCCGTTCGAACGATAGCCCGGCATTAACCGCCAACCGCGGTCCCAACCGCAGCCCGAGGCTCCCGGTCAGCCGATTGCCGTCAACGGTCCCGTGCAGTTCGGTCAGCGACGCCTGGCCGACGCCGACCGAAACCCTCGCCGAGAGGTCGGCCGACCGCAGCACCGCCGCAGGCAGATGGCTCGAAATCCCCGCAGCGATCGGCTCCAGCCAACGCAATGTCGTGCGCAGGTCGGGCGCCATCAGGTGCGCCGTTCCATCGAACGATGCCAAGCGGGACGCTTCGGGCGCGGGCGGGGACGCCGCACCTTCGACCCGCGGCCGGCTGGACAGGTGGCCAGCAAGGGTAAGCTGCGCATCGCCTGGCAACAGGGCCTTGGCGTCCCGGACCGTCACGCCGTCCGCGTCGAGATCGAACGCGCCAACAAGGCGGCGCAATGTGCCGCCCGCAAGCGTGGCAGCTTCTGCCGAAAGGTCGATGCCGACCGGCAGGGAGCCAACGGACATTGCGCCCTCGGTTCCCCGTGCCAGCACCGGCAGCCAGGCGTCGAGTTCGAGCCGGCTCGCCGCAAGCGCCAGATCAAGCCGGGCCGCCGGCAGCACCCGGAGCGCCACTGCGCCTCGCGCGGGCGAGCCGCCGATCTCGAGCGCGAGCTCGTCCGCGACGGCGAGACCGCCGGCAGCGGTCAACCGGCCCTGGCCGTGCCAGGGAACCGCCGGCGCCGGCAGGAGCTGCGACAAGTCCCGCCCGCGGCCCGCAACCTGACCCGTCAGCGCCCCATCGCCCGCGAGCTGACCCGAGAAGGTGCCGCCGGTGTCACGCAACGGGCCCTGCCCATCCAGACTGATGTCCAGCCCGGCCGCGTTGTCCCGGCCCGGCCGTGCCAAGCGCGTCGTGAAATGCCAGGGCCTGGATCCGACCTGCCCAGTCCCAGCGGCGGAGAGCATCCCGGTCTCCGGATCGGTCGCCAGGCCCGCATCGATGCCGGTCACGGCCAGGCTGCCGACCTGGATACGGCTGTCCTCCACCCGCGCCTGCAGGTCGGTCAGCCACGCCGGCGGCCGCTGGGTCAGCGCACCCGGCGGCAGCGGCCACGGCAGCCGCAGGTCCGCGCCGCGGAGCGTCAGGTCGCGCACGTCCACCCTACCCGCCAGCAGCGGGCCGAGCGCCACCCGCAGCCGCATTTCCTGCGCGGTGAGCACCACGCCGTCGCCGACATCGTCGACTGCGATGCCCGAGGCGGTGATGATGGGCTGCGGCAGCAGATGCAACGAGATCGCGCCGCCGATGCTGACCGGCCGGCCGAGGCCGGAGGTCGCGAGTGCGGCGATGCTGTCCCGGTAGCGGTTCCAGTCGAGCAGGTTCGGCACGACCCATATTGCGGCGAGCAGCACCGCCAGCAGCGCCGCCGCGCCGGCCAGCGCCACGCGCCCAGAACGCAAGCTAGTTCGAGCCATTCATACCGGCAGAGGGCAAGCCGGCAGGGGGCACGGTTCGGTGCAAGTCCATGATTGTAACCATATGACTGCCAGCTAGTGGCAGGGCCGGGCTTCGGCGCAAGCCCCGCTGTCCATAAAGATGCGGCGTGTTAC
>CAXTJW010000191.1:0-1846 GCA_964244305.1 uncultured Acetobacteraceae bacterium | reverse complement strand
GGCAGGGCCGGGCTTCGGCGCAAGCCCCGCTGTCCATAAAGATGCGGCGTGTTACACTGGCGCATGATTCCCTGGGGTAAGTTGCTGGGCGGCGTGGCCGGGTTCGCGGTAGGCGGCCCGCTCGGAGCGGTGGTGGGCGCAGCGCTCGGGCACGCGGCGGATAGTGGCAGCATACCGCGCATCAGCCTGGGCGACGGCTCCCTTGGCGGCTCGCCGCTGCACCCGGCACGGCTCGCCGCGGCGCTGGGCCGGCGGGATCAGCTCTTTGCCATCGGCGTGGTGGTACTCAGCGCCAAGCTGGCGAAGTGCGACGGCCCGGTCGTGCGGTCGGAGATCGACGCGTTCAAGCGCCAGTTCCGCATCCCGCCCGAGTCGGTGCGCGACATCGGCCGGCTGTTCGACCAGGCGCGCGAGAGCAACGAGGCGTTCGAACCCTATGCCAAGCAGCTCGGCGAGAGCTTTGCCGACAACCGGGGTTTGCTGGAGGATGTGATGGCGGCGCTGTTCGCGATCGCCCGCGCCGACAAGCCGCTGATGGGTGCAGAGGAGGCGATGCTGCGCCGGGTGCATCAGGCGTTCAACCTGGACGCGGTGGCCTGGGATCAGGCCCGCGGCGCATCCAGCCGTCCTGCGCCCGAGCAGGACGATCCCTATGCCGTGCTGGGAATACCCGCCGGCGCCACCGACGAGGCAATGCGTCAGGCCTGGCTGCGGCTGATGCGCGAGAACCATCCGGACAGCCTGGCGTCGCGCGGTGTGCCGCCCGAGTTCATCGCCCGCGCCGGCGAGAAGGTCGCCCGGATCAATGCGGCGTGGGACCGGATCAAGCGCGAGCGGCGGCTTTGACCCGCGGCTCCGGCCTGCCGATCCAGGAGCTGCCCAGCCCGAATTGGGACGCGCGGCCGGACGGCGTGCCGGTCGACATGCTGATCCTACATTATACCGGCATGCAGTCGGCGCAGGCGGCGCTCGACCGGCTGCGCGATCCCGTTGCCCGGGTGTCGTCGCACTACGTCGTGGACGAGGACGGCGCTATCTGGCGGCTGGTGGCCGAGTCGCACCGCGCCTGGCACGCCGGCGTCTCCTATTGGCGCGGACACACGGCGCTGAACGACCGGTCGGTCGGCATCGAGATCGTGAATCCCGGCCATGAGTGGGGCTATCGGTGCTTTCCGGCGTTGCAGATGGCGGCGGTGTGCGAGCTTTGCCTGGCCATCCTGGGCCGCCATCCCATCCCGCCGCGCAACGTCGTCGGGCATAGCGACGTAGCTCCCGACCGCAAGCAGGATCCGGGCGAGCTGTTCGATTGGCCGGGCCTGGCCGCGAATGGCGTTGGGCTGTGGCCCGAGATGACGGAGGGCCACGAGCCGCGCAGCGGCTTGTCGGACACGCTGCGTGCGATCGGCTATGCCGACGGCGACACGGCCGTCACGCTGCGTGCGTTCCAGCGGCACTGGCTCCCGGACGCGGTCAGTGGCCGGGCCGACGCCGCGACTCTGGCCCGGCTACATGCCATCCGCGCAGCCCTCGCTTGACGCGGCCGGTTGCGGCGCGCATCTCCCACACTGCCAGACGGCCGGACGGCCGCTGCCCTGCTCACGGCGTCGGCCTTGCTGGCGTCCTGGCCAGGGTGGAGGAAAGTCCGGGCTCCACGGGAACACGGTGCCGGTTAACGGCCGGCGGGGGCGACCCCAGGGAAAGTGCCACAGAAAACAAACCGCCTTCTCGCCGCAGGGCCTGTAGGCAAGGGTGAAACGGTGCGGTAAGAGCGCACCGCGCCCCCGGTAACGGGGGCGGCAGGGTAAACCCCACCGGGAGCAAGACCGAATAGGGGTGGCCGGCGGCG
>CAXTJW010000190.1:0-7178 GCA_964244305.1 uncultured Acetobacteraceae bacterium | reverse complement strand
TCGTGCCGAAATTCGTGTCATAGCCCTGCACGGTGATCTCGGCGCTCTGGGGTCCCACCGCAGCAGGCGAAGCGACCGTCAGGACAAGGCTTGGTCCGAGCGCGGCGTTGTTCAGGGTCAAGTCCGGTCCGCCGCTCTGCTCGGCGAGCCCTGGACCGCCCAGCGCGACCGTGCGCCCGTTCGGCTCGGCGTTGCGGATGATCACCGTTCCCTCGGTGATGCTGCTCGGTATGTCGCCGTTGGAATAGGTCTGGCTCGGCGTGATGGCGATGCCCGTGGCGCCCGCGGTCACCGTGTAGTTCGTCGCCGACGTATCATCGAGCTGCAACAGCCCTACGACCGACCCCTTGTTCGTCAAAACGAGGCGCTCTCCGCTGAGGTCCGCGGAGTAGGTCGCGGCGTCGAACGTGAGCCCGCCCAGCACGAGCGTGGCGGCGCTGCTGGTGAAGTTCGCGATCCTGCCCTGGAACGCACCGACGTCGTCGACCGTCAGCGTGCCCTTGTCGAGCGAGAACGTCTGGCCGAGGCCAACGCCGGCCCGCACGTCCAGCGTGCTGGAAGCGGCTTCGAGCTCGATCGTGCCGACGCCGCTGATCGCCTCGTTGATGAGGGCGCTGCCGCCGACGAGCGCGATCATGCCTGCGTTGTTCAGGAAGGTGTCGCGGTCCATCAGCAACGTCGATCCGGCGCCCACCGTCACCGTGCCGTACTGGTTCAGGTACCCGGAGCCTTTGGTGCCGATGGTGAACATCGTGTTCACGAGCGCATTGGGATCGCCGACCGCGATCGTGCCGTAGTTGGTGTCGTAACCCTCGAGGTCCAGCGTCGCTAACAAGCGTACATCCACCGTCATCCCGGGGCCGAATGCCGCGTCTTTGAGCTGCAGCGTCGGGTCGGTCTGGCCGCCCAGGACCAAGGTGACGCCGTTCGGCTCGGCGTTGTTCAGGCTGGATGTCCCGACGTCGATCGTTGCAATACTATCGATGCCATAAAGCGGTACGCCGGCTGGAGCCCACTGGGCCGGGTCGAGGTAGTTTCCGATGCCGCCGTTCCACTTATATTGGGCCATTTTGCCTCCCGATGCGATAATGCTAATCATTGCATTATTGCAACTATATTCAGGCTGAACTGCATCCGTCAAGCCTGCGCATGGTTCAGTATCGCGCCTGCCAAACGCCAGCAGGCGCCTCGCGTCCCGCGGCGAGGCCTGGCGATTGAAACTTCTCAGGCGACACGGCATAACGCGACGCCTTGAAGCCCCTGCCCTGAGTCCCTGGGAGACCGCGATGAGCGACGTCCAAGTCGAGACCCACGAATTCAGCGCCGAGGTCGGCCGCCTGCTCGACCTCGTGGTCCACGCGCTGTACTCGGACCGCGAGATCTTCTTGCGCGAGCTGGTGGCCAACGCCGCCGACGCGACCGACCGGCGACGGTTCGAGGCCCTGACCAACCCGGCCCTGGCGCTGCCGCCCGATGCCAGCGTCCGCATCGTGCCGGACAAGCCCGCGCGCACCATCCTGATCGCCGACAGCGGCATCGGCATGGACAAGGAGGAGCTGTCGGCCAATCTCGGCACCATTGCGCGCTCCGGCACGCGCCGCTTCGGGGCGGAGGCGGCGCAGGCCAAACCCGACGAGAAAATCAGCCTGATCGGCCAGTTCGGCGTCGGCTTCTACTCGGCGTTCATGGTGGCCGAACGGGTCGAGGTCACGAGCCGCCGCGCCGGATCGGAGCAGGCCTGGACTTGGGCGTCCGACGGTGCCGGCGCGTTCACCCTCACCCCAGCGACCCGCAATGAGCCCGGCACCACCGTCGTGCTGCACATGAAGGCGGATGCGGACGAGTTCCTGGAGCCGATCCGGCTCGAGACGGTCGTGCGCAAGTGGGCGGACCACATCACCGTGCCGATCACCGTCGCGACCGAGGGCGAGGACCGGCCCGCCAACGCCGGCACCGCGTTGTGGCGCAAATCGAAAAGCGAGGTCACGCCGGAGCAATACAAGGAATTCTACCAACATCTGGGCCAGTACGACGAGCCCTGGGCCACCCTGCATTGGCGGGCGGAGGGCGCGCTCGAATATTCGGCGCTGCTGTTCGTGCCGGGCTCGCGGCCGTTCGAGGCGGTCGATGGGCCGCGCGAGAGCCGGGTGCGGCTGCACGTCCGCCGCATGTTCATCACCGACGAGGCCGGGCTGCTGCCGCCTTGGCTGCGCTTCGTGAAGGGCGTCGTCGATACCGAGGACCTGCCGCTGAACGTCAGCCGCGAGATGCTGCAGGCAACGCCGGTGCTGGCGCGCATACGCAAGGCGGTGACGAACCGTGTGCTTGGCGAATTGAAGACACGCGCCAAGGACGAGGCGGATTTTTCCAAGCTATGGGAGAATTTCGGGCCGCTGCTGAAGGAGGGCGTCTGGGAGGACAACGAGCACCGCAAGGAATTGGCGGGGCTGATGCGGTTCCGGTCGTCGGGGCATGAGGGCTGGACCGGGCTCGACGGCTATGTCGGGCGCATGAAGCCGGAACAGGAGGCGATCTACATCCTGACCGGCGACGACGCCGACGCGCTCGCGCGGTCGCCGCAGGTGGAGGGCTTCAAGGCGCGCGGCGTGGAGGTCCTGCTGCTCACCGACCCCGTCGACACGTTCTGGCCGGAGCGGCTGCCGGATTGGGAGGGCAAGCCGATCCGCAGCGTGACGCAGGGCGCCGCCGATTTGTCGAAGCTGCCCACGGTGGCGGAACCGGAGGGTGAGGCTGCCGACGTCGAAAAGCTGCTGGCGGCGCTGAAGGCAGCGTTGGGCGACGCAGTGGGCGACGTGCGCGCGACCGACCGGCTGGTGGACAGCGCCGTTGTGCTGGCGGCGCCGGGGTTCGGGCCGGACCTGCAGATGCAGCGGCTGATGCGGCGTCATGGCCAGACCGGCATGGCGATGCCGCCGGTGCTGGAGTTGAACCCGCGCCATCCTTTGATCCGTAATTTGGCCGGCCGGGCTGATGGCGGCGCCGACCTTACGGACGCGGCCCATACCCTGCTCGACCTGGCGCGGGTGCAGGATGGCGACATGCCCGTCGACCCGGCCGCCTTCGCCCGGCGGGTGACGGCGGCGCTGGCGGGCTGAGCCGGGCCGCACCCGCGGGCCCGTCAAGCGGCGGGCAACAGCGCCGAGAGATGGGCCACAAGGCTGTTGCCCGGCAGCGTGCCCAACGTGCTTGCCGCCGTCGACGCGGGCAGCGCCGGGATGCTGAAGGACGCGGTTCCGTTCGCCTTGAGCCCCGCCGCCGCGATGAAATGCCGCGTGCCGACGTCGATCGAGGCCACATACAGGTCGCGCGACCCGGCAGCCGTGCCACCCGCAGCGGCATGATTGACAAACGCGATCGACGCCGTATGCGGACCCGCGGCGAGCGGCACGACAAACGATAGCTTCTGCGCCTGCCCGAGCGCGTGCGACGCAGTGACCGTCTGCAGCCCGCCAAGCTGCTGCCCGTCCAGGCGGATGTATGCCTGCGCATCGCCCTTCCAGGCGTCCTCGGACACGGTGAACACAAGTGTCGCCTGCACCATGTCGACCGGCGAGGCGAGGCTCAACACCGGATGGACAGCCAATACCGTCGTGCCGGTCTGCCCGACCGTCCCGCGGTTCGCCGGCGCGCTGCCCATGCCGAAGACTTGGTTGCCGTCCATCGTCGCCTTCGCCGCAGTCGCATTCCAGACGGCGACGCCTTTGGGATCATCGTTCACGATGGTGTTGCCGCGCGCGACCAGCGCCGAATTCGGATTGAGATTGCCCTCCTCTCCGAACGCGATGATGACCGGATTGGGGGCGTTCACGCCTTTCTGGATGACATTGCCCTGGATCAACGCGTTGCCGCCCTGCGGCAGGTCGATCGCATAGCTCGCATTGCCGAAATTGTCCTGGATGCGCGACCCGGTGATGGTCGTGTTCAGCGCACGGCTCTTGATCTCATGGCCGATCACGGCGTCGTGGAAATAGCTATCCTGGATCGTGAGCTGCTTAATGACGCCCACGTAGATGTTGTGCGTCAGGCCGTTGCCGTTGCCATTATGCGCGAACTCCGAATTCTTGACAGTGATGGTGCCAGTCGCGTTCGCAGCGCCCAGCAGGCCGTTTTCGTTGTCGTGAAAATACGAGTTGGTGATAACCAGGTTGCCGGCCTCGTAGCGGATGCCGGCGCCGTTCTTGTCGGCAACCTTCGCGCCCGAGAACTCGAAATGGTCGATCGTCACGTCGTTGTCGGTGGTGAGGATCGCCTTCCCATTCGGCGGCGCGACCGTCGCGACCATCTTGACCATGCCACCGATGCCCTGGAGCGTGATCTTGTGGGTGATCGTTGCGAAATCGTTGACGTAGGTCCCAGCCTGGACCGCGATCACGTCGCCGTCGTGCGACGCTGCGATGGCGTCCGCGATGTGTTGGTATGCCTGGTGTATGCCCACCGTCAATGTTGCCAAAGCTTCGATCCCTGTTCGTGGCCAGCGGCGCTGCGCCTCGAACAGGGCTTAGACGACTAGTCCTTAATTTTGGATTAAGATGGTTTTTGCGGCAGAACGATGCCGGCCAGCGCCTCCCAGACCCGGATGACGAAGGCGTCGTCGCGCCCGCCATGGCCGCCGGCCGCCGCGGCCAGGAAAAGCTGGTGCGCCGCGGATGCCATCGGCAGCGGAAAAGTCAGCGCCCGCGCCTGGTCCAGCACGATCCCGAGGTCTTTCACGAAGATGTTCACCGACGACAGCGGCGTGTCGTCGGCCTCCAGGATATGCGGCACCCGATTCTGCCACATCCAGGAGCTGCCGGCGGACGAGCTGATGACCTCGAACAGGGTGCGCGGGTCGGCGCCGGCGCGTATGCCCAGCGCCATCGCCTCGGCGGCCACCGCGATATGCACGCCGGCCAGCAGTTGGTTGACCATCTTGACCGTGCTGCCAACGCCGGGCTCATCGCCGAGGCGCCAGACCTTGGACGCCATGGCCTCCAGCGCCGGGGCCGCACGCTCGAACGCGGCCGGGCTGCCGCTGCCCATCACCGTCATGCTGCCGCCCCGCGCGCCGACCGCGCCGCCGGAGACGGGCGCGTCGAGGAACAGACGGGCCGTCTCGGTGACGCGTGCCGCCATCGCGCGGGCGGCCTCGGGCGCCACGGTGGCGCAGCACAGCACGACCCCGCCCTCGACGACGTGCGACATCCCGCCCGCCTCGCCAAACAGCGCCTGTTCCGCCTGTGCGGCATTCAGGACAAAGACGACCAGCGCGTCCAGATCCCGGGGCAACTCGGCCGGAGTCGCCACGCAGGAACCGCCCGCCGCCTCCAGCTCCGCCCACGCCTCCGGCCGGATCTCGCACCCGGCGACCTCGTGCCCGGCCTTCGCCAGGTTGAGCGCCGCACCCATGCCCATTGAGCCCAACCCGATGACCGCGACCTTCATGCATGCCTCCCCCGTTCGATCCCCGGAGCATGCATGATCAGCGGACGCTGCGGAACCGCTCCACGGCGGAGACCAGCGCCCGGCGCACCCCCGGCTCCAACGCCGAATGCCCGGCGTCGGGAATGACCGTCAGCCGCGCGGACGGCCAGGCGGCGGCCAGCTCGAAGGCGGTGCGCGCCGGGCAGACCATGTCGTAGCGGCCCTGGACGATTTCGGCCGGCAGATGGCCGATTCGGTCCATGCCGCCCAGCAGCCCGCCCTCCGGCAGGAACAGGTCATGGGCGAAGTAGAACGCCTCGATGCGCGCGAGCCCGAGCGCCGTGCGGTCTTGCGCAAACGAGGCGACCGTGTCGGGGCTGGGCAACAGGGTGCTGCATGAGCCCTCATAGACCGACCAGGCGCGGGCGGCTGCCATGTGGACCGACGGATCAGGGTCCACCAGCCGGCGCAGGTAGGCGCCGAGCACGTCATCGCGCTCATTCGGCGGCAGGTGGCCCACGAAGGCGGCGTGCGCGTCGGGGAACACCGCGCCGAGCCCGTGCAGGAACCAGTCGACCTCGGTCCGCCGTCCCAGGAACACCCCGCGCAGCACAAGGCCGCGCACCCGGTTCGGATAGGCCTGCGCGTAGGCCAGCGCGAGCGTGGAGCCCCAGGAGCCGCCGAACAGCAGCCAACGCTCGATGCCGAGATGACGGCGCAGGGTCTCGATATCGGCGACCAGATCGGGCGTGGTGTTGTGCGCGAGGCTGCCCAACGGCCGCGACCGCCCGGCGCCGCGCTGGTCGAAGATCACCACGCGCCAGAAATGCGGGTCGAAGAAACGGCGGTGCACCGCGCCTGCGCCGGCGCCGGGCCCGCCATGCAGGAACAGCACCGGCTGGCCGTGGGTCGCGCCAACCTGCTCCCAATACATCACGTGGCCGCCCGACAACGGCATATAGCCGGTCTCGAACGGTCCGATCTCGGGAAACAAGTCTCCGCGGGGCATCGGGCCAATCTACACGGAAGCGCGCGGTGGCGGAACCTGCCCGGAGCAGGTAAATGGGTCCTATGATCACGGATGCGTATCGCGGATGGGTGGCGCTGGGGGCGCTTGCCGGGTTGCTGGCGGTGGCGGCGGCGGCCGGGGCGGCACATCTGGCGGTCGATGCCGGCGAGGTCCGGGCCGTGGGTGCTGCGGTGCAGATGCAGGGCTGGCACGCGCTGGCGCTGGTGGGATGCGGAATTTGGGGCGCGCGCGGCGGGCGCCTGGTGCATGCGGCGGGGGCGGCGTTCGCGGTCGGCACGCTGCTGTTTTGCGGCACGGTGTATGCCGGCGCACTGGGCGGGCCGCATCTCGGCGTGCTGGCCCCGGTCGGCGGCACCTTGCTGATGCTGGGCTGGCTGCTGTTGGGCCTATCCGCCATCCGGCCCGCGACACGGCATTGACCTCGCCGCCGGTCGCCAGCGCCTATCTCGCGGCCGAGGATATGGACCGGCCGCTGGCGGAGGAACTGGCGCGGGCCGGCGTGGCCGTGTCCGGCTGGCACGGCCGTCTGGCGCTGTCGCCCGATCCGCCCTATCGCAGCGTCTGGGCGCTTGATGTCTGGACCGCCCCGGCGGAATATGCCGTCCTATCGGTCAAGGCTGCCGCCGATGTGCTGCGAGGCCAACAGCGCAACTGGTCCGCCTACGCCGCCGGGCACCACCGCCGCATGGCGCTGATCGAGAGCCATCTGCCGCCGGTCCGCGCCCGT
>CAXTJW010000189.1:0-7185 GCA_964244305.1 uncultured Acetobacteraceae bacterium | reverse complement strand
TGCCGGCGAGGTGCCCCGCATCGGTGATCGCCGTCGCATAGCCCTTCGCGAGCGCCCCGGCCGTGTCCGTCGGGTTGGCCGAGAGGTCCGCATAGGTCGATCCAGCGAGGCCGCCGACCCCGAAGAACAGAAATTTCTGGTTCCAATTCGCCGGCAGCCGCAGCTCGAACCCGGCCGAGCCCTCGGGCGCCCCGCCGCCGCTGGTATTAAGCTGGCCGACAACGTCGCAATAGGCCGGCGTCGTCCCGGCCGCGGCGACGCCGGTGGCGGTCACGACGGTCACGCCGGCGACCCCAAGCCCCTCGATCGCGCCGACGCTGCAGGCGGTCGCGGCGTTGGCTGCCGGCGCCGCGATCGAAGCCGCGAGCGCAATCCCGCAGCCAATGGCGAGCGGCGTGGTCCAAGCCCTGTTCATAGGTGATCGGCGTATCATCGACGTTGTTTCCCCCGTAATGTGGCGGTTGGCCCGCCATGGTGTTTACATGGGCGCAACGGACGTTGCCGCTTTGGCCCGTGAGTACGCTAAACATCGTTCGGAACGACGGCAATCCTGAATTAACGATAACGACAGTTACGCCGGTGCAATCGCATGGAAGAAGCTGCCGCTCACATGGCCGCGCCGCCCGCCGGCAGTGCCGAGGTCCCGCCCGGCCGCGTCGCGCAGCACAGCGAGCGGCGCGTCGTTGCCGGGGCTGGTTGTGCTGGCATAGTGGAACTCGTGGCCGCGAACCACGGTCCCGGCGGCGCCGATCGGCACGTCGGCCAACAGCGTCGCCTCACGGTAGCCGAGGTTCATCTTGCGCCGGGCGAAGCTGGTTTCATGGCCGAGCAGGCCGGCCATGGCGTGGCGGACGCCGGATGCATCCTCGAGCCCCTGCCCCAACGCCATGTGTCCGCCGCACTCGCCATGGACGGGCCGGGTTCGGGCGAATTCGGTCAGGCCGGCCATGAACGCGGTTGCGGCGGACAGCCCGGCCGCATGCAATTCGGGATAGCCGCCCGGCAGCCAGCAGACATCGCAATCGGCCGGCGGCGGCTCGTTCGCCAGCGGCGAGAAGCGGATGATCTCGGCCCCGGCGGCGCGCCATCCGTCGAGCAGATGCGCATAGACGAAGCTGAACGCGGCGTCGGAGGCCAGCGCGATCCGTTGGCCCGGCGGCGGTAGGCCGGGTGCGCTTGCAACGCCCACGTCGAGCGGGGCGGTGAGGCGCAGGATGGCGTCGAGGTCGAAATGCCGCTCGGCGCACTCGGCCAGACGGGCGATTAAGGCCGGCAGTCCATGCTGCTCGGAAGCCTGCACCAGGCCCAGATGCCGCTCCGGCAAGCCAAGCGACGCATCGCGCGGCAGTGCGCCCAGCACCGGAAGGCCGACCGCCTCGATCGCGGCACTGACGCCCAGGCGGTGCCGCTCGCTGCCGACGCGGTTCAGCACCACGCCGTAGACGACCACGCCGGGAGCATGGGTCGCAAAGCCGCGGGCGATGGCGGCGGCGGTCTGCGACTGTCCGGACACGTCGAGCACCAGCAGCACCGGCAGCCGCAACCGGGCCGCGAGGTCCGCCGCCGCCCCGCTGCGGCCCGGCGGCGCATCGACCCCATCGAACAGCCCCATGGCAGACTCGACGATCAGCACCTCGGCCCCGGCGGCGGCACGCTGCGCCAGGCGGTCCAGCAACGGCGGCGGCATCGCCCAGCTATCGAGGTTCATCACCGCCGCATCGCTTGCGACGGCATGAAAGGCCGGGTCGATGTAGTCCGGGCCGGACTTGGCCGCCCGCACGGCCACGCCGCGACGGCGCAGGGCGGCGATCAGCGCCAAGGTTATCGTGGTCTTGCCGGAACCGGACCGCGGCGCGCCGATGATAAGACCCCTCGGCGTCACGGTGCATCCCTCCTATATTCTGCGGTGTGAATGAACTGCGTCCGCTGCGCCGGGGCTGGACGACCGGGGCCTGCGCCACGGCGGCGGCGAAGGCTGCGTTCACGGCGCTGCTGACCGGTGAGTTCCCGGATCCGGTCGAGATCGCCCTGCCGCGCGGCCAACGAGTGTCGTTCGCGCTGGCCGAAACCTCGCTGGCCGCCGATTTCGCCATCGCCGGTGTGGTGAAGGACGCGGGCGACGACCCGGACGTCACCCACGGCGCACTCGTCTTCGCGCGGGTGTCCATGGCGGCGTCCGGCGACGGCCTGCAGTTCCGCGCCGGCCCCGGCGTCGGCACCGTGACCCGGCCCGGCCTGCCGATCCCCCCCGGCGAACCCGCGATCAACCCGGTCCCGCGCGCCATGATCCGCGCCGCGCTGGATGAAGTTGCCCAACAGCTTCTTCAAGGGGGCCCGGACCTCGTCGTCGAGCTGTCGATCCCCGGCGGCGAGACCTTGGCGGCGCAGACCCTGAACGGCCGGCTGGGGATTGTCGGCGGGCTGTCGATCCTGGGCACGACGGGGATCGTGGTGCCGTATTCCTGCGCGGCCTGGATCGACACCATCCACCGCGGCATCGATGTCGCCCGCGCAATCGGGCTGGACCATGTGGCCGGCAGCACCGGCAGCGCGTCGGAGGCGGCCGTCCAAGCCCTGCATGGACTGCCGGAGACGGCGCTGCTGGAGATGGGCGACTTCGCCGGCGCATTGCTGAAATACCTGCGGCGTCATCCGGTGCCACGCGTCACGATCGCCGGCGGGGTCGCCAAGATGACCAAGCTGGCGCAAGGGCGGCTCGACTTGCACTCCAAGCATGGCTCGGCCGACCTTCCGGCGCTCGCGGCATTGGTCGCCGACCCTGCATTGGCCGGGCGGATCGCCGGCGCGAACACCGTGGCCGAGGCGTTCGCCGCCGCCGCGAGCGAAGGGGTGCCGCTCGGCGACGTGGTCGCGCGCGCGGCGTGGCGCACGGCGGCGGATGTGCTGGCGGGAGCGGACACGGCGCTCGAGGTCGTGCTGTTCGATCGCGATGGCGTACTGCGGGGGCGGTCGGGGTTCGATCGTGTTCATGCGTCGCCGCGGAACCGCCGGATGTAGTCGGTGCTATACAGCGCGCTCTCGCGAAATCCCGCTGGCTGCAGGGCACGTCCCACAAGGATGAGCGCGGTCCGCTCGGCGGGGTCGGCGGCGAGCATGCCGACAATGGTGGCAAGCGTGCCGGACAGGACGCGCTGATCCGGCCAGGTCGCGCGCACCACAACCGCGGCCGGGCAGTCCGCGCCGTAGAACGGCACGAGCGTCGCCGCGATCGAGGCGAGCTTATCGACGGCGAGATGGATCGCGAGCGTCGCACCCGTCGCGGCAAAGGCGGCCAGCGTCTCGCCCGGCGGCATAGCGGAGGCGCGGCCGGGCATCCGGGTCAGGATCACGCTTTGGGCGACTTCCGGGACGGTAAGCTCCGCGCCCAAAACGGCGGCGGCGGCGGCGAAGGCCGGCACCCCGGGAGTCATGGTCCATGGAATGCCGCGCCGGTCCAGCCGGCGGAGCTGTTCGGCAACGGCGCTGTAGATCGACAGGTCGCCGGAGTGCAGCCGGGCCACGTCCTGTCCGGCGTCGTGGGCAGCGGTGAACTCGGCCTCGATCGCATCGAGCGACAGGGGCGCGGTATCCACGAGGCGGGTGCCGGCGGCGCAGTGCGCCAGCATGGCCGGCGGCACGATCGACCCGGCGAACAGGCACACCGGGCAGCGCGCCAGCAGGTCGCGCCCGCGTACCGTAATGAGGTCGGCGGCCCCCGGCCCCGCACCGATGAAGTGGACGGTCATGGTCCCGCGAGCGCGCAGGTGACGCCGCCTTGGGCGATGCGGGGCAGCAGCAAACGTCCGCCGGACGCCGCCAGCGCCGCACCCTCGGCGACCGACGCCACGCCAGTTTCGCGTTCGGCAACGGCGGACCGGGTGGGGCACAGCGGCTGCACGGCGGCCAGCGCTGCGCGTTCGATGAAGGTGATCGGCAGGCCCAGGCGGACCGCTGCGGCATGCAGCCCGGGCTCGCCGCGTTTCCAATCCGGCGCGGCGAGCGAGCCCGCCATGCATCCCGCCCGATCCTGCGCCGTGCGGACCAGCTGCACGAGATCGTCCGCCGGGCAGCCGCGCCGGAAGCCCACCCCCGCGACGATCACGGCTTCACCGCGTGCCACTGCGTGACGGTAATGGCCGGGCGGTAGGCGTGCATGCCGCCGATGCGGTCCAACCGCTCGACCGAGAGGCGCGACAGCGTGCCGCCGAGCCGGGCGTGGGCGGCGAGCAATGCCGCCTCCGTTTCGATGGTGACGGCATTGGCGACCAGGCGGCCATCGGACGGCAGCGCGGCCCAGGCGGTGTCGATGACGTCGCACTCGTGCGCCCCGCCGCCGATGAACACCGCATCCGGCCGCGGCAGCCCGGCCAGCGCCACCGGGGCGGGCACGCCGACGACATGCAGTTGCGGCACGCCGAGCGACACGGCATTGCGGGCGGCGCGGGCGGCGCGCTCGGGGTGGCGCTCGACCGCGACGGCCTGGTTCGCCGGGTGGCGCAGCATCCACTCGATGCCGATGGCGCCGGAGCCTGCGCCGATGTCCCACAGCCGCTCGCCGCGGCGGGGCGCCAGGGCGGCGAGGGTTATGGCACGGATTTCCTGTTTGGTGATCTGGCCGTCGTGCTCGAACAGCGCGTCGGGCAGGCCGCTGGTGAGCGGGACCGGCTGGGCGCCATGCGCCGCCGCGACCTCGATCGCCATCAGGTTGAGCGGATGGATATCGGCCAGGCGGAACCAGGCGGCGGTCGTGCTGCGGATGCGCTCGTCCGGCCCGGACAGCGCTTCGAGCACGTGCAGGACGGAGGGGCCAAAACCGCGCGCCTGCAACAGCGTCGCGACCAGGCCCGGCGTGCCCGCGTCGGCCGAGAGCGCCAGGATGCGCGCACCCGGCTGCAACAGCGGGGTCAACGGCGCGAGCGGCCGGCCACAGAACGAAATCACGGCGCAGTCCTGCAGGGCCCAGCCGAGCCGGGCGCAGGCGAGCGCTAGGCACGACGGAGCGGGAAGGCAGAGGCGCTCGTCCGCGGGGACCATGGCCGCGAGCGCACTGCCGACGCCGTAGCAAAACGGGTCGCCGGACGCGAGCACCGCGACGGGGCGTGAGCGGCAGGTCATGATGGC
The DNA here is from genome assembly GCA_964244305.1 of uncultured Acetobacteraceae bacterium. GTDB lineage: Bacteria > Pseudomonadota > Alphaproteobacteria > Acetobacterales > Acetobacteraceae > CAHJXG01. The sequence goes on along the minus strand of CAXTJW010000189.1, from coordinate 2,064 downwards.
GTCGAGCGAGGCGGCGAGCGGGTTGGACCAAACCATGCGCTCGCCGCGGATCAGCTCGTCCGCCAGCGCGAGATGCCGGGCGCCGCCGACGACGAGGGCCGCCTCGGCGAGCAGCGTTTGCGCCCTGGGCGACAGCACGCCGTCTTCGTTCACGCCGAGTATGGCCAGCCAGGGCGGGTTCATGCTTTCGTAACCCTATGCGAGTATTGATCCTCGGCGGCACGACCGAGGCCTCGGCTATAGCCGCTTCGATGGCGAAAGACACCCGGATGCAGCCGGTGCTGTCGCTCGCCGGGCGCACGCGCGCGCCGGTGCTGCCGGCCATTCCGGCGCGGCGGGGAGGGTTCGGCGGCGTCGATGGGTTGGCGGCGTATTTGCGGGAGCATGGCACGGCGGCGTTGATCGACGCCACGCACCCCTTTGCCACGCAAATCAGCCGCAACGCCGTTGTGGCCGCGGCGCGGGCCGGGGTGCCCTTGCTGACTGTGCTGCGCCCGGCATGGGCCCCTTGCCCCGGTGACCGCTGGACCGAGGTGGCGAATATGGCAATGGCCGCTCAGGCGCTCGGCCCCGAACCGCGCCGGGTGTGGCTGACGGTCGGGCAGCAGGAGCTGGCGCCATTCGGCCTGGCGCCTTGGCACAGTTATCTGATCCGAAGCGTGGAACCGCCTGATCCTGCCCTGCTGCCGCCGGCGTCGCGCATCGTCACGGCCCGCGGGCCGTTTCGGGAGGACGAGGAACTGCGCCTGCTGCGGCAGGAGCAGATCGAGGTCCTGGTCACCAAGAATTCCGGCGGTGCGGCAACTGCGCCGAAGCTGGCGGCGGCGCGGGCCTTGGGCTTGCGCGTCGTGATCGTCGCGCGTCCGCCTGTCCCGCCTGGGACGACCGTGCCCGACGCTGCCGGTGCGCTGGCATGGCTGGATCACATCGCTGCCGGATGGAAGCGCGGCGTGTAGAGCCAGGGCGGCGCGCCGTCGCGCTCGATGCGCCGGGTGGCGACGGTGCCGATCAGCACCAGCGTGCGCATATCGGCGCGGGCCGAGTCGGCGTCGCCGAGGGTGGTGATTTCGATGCGCTCGTCCTCGCGGCTGATCGCTGTCGCGAACACCACGGGCGTCTCGGCCCCCAAAAACGGCCGCAATGCATCGAGCGCCGCGCCGAGCTGCCAGGGCCTGGCGCGGGAGGCGGCGTTATACAGCGCGATCACGAACCCGGCAGCGGCAGCGGCGGTGATGCGCGCCAGCACGACTTCGAACGGCTTCAGGTTGTCCGACAGCGATAGCACGCAGAAATCATGGCCGAGCGGGGCGCCAAGCCGGGCGGCTGCGGCAAACACGGCGGAAATGCCGGGGACGACGGTGACATCGAGCGTGCGCCACGCCGGGTCGCCGTGGTCGATGGCCTCGAACACCGCGCTTGCCATCGCGAATACGCCGGGATCCCCGGAGGACACCACCGCGACATCCCGCCCGGCCGTGGCGAGCGCCAGCGCGTGTTGGGCGCGGTCGAGCTCGACCCGGTTGTCGCTGGCGTGGCGGGTTTGCCCAGGTCGGTGCGGCACACGGTCCAAATACGTCGCATATCCCACGAGGTCGGTCGCCGCCGCCAGCGCCGCCGTCGCCTGCGCGGTCTGCATCGCCAGGGCGCCGGGTCCGAGCCCCACGATGGTGAGCCGCCCGCTCATCGTGCCCGCTGCCGGCCGGGGACCAGCACAAGGGAAAAATATGGCGCGCGGTCCGCAGCAAGGCTCGCCAGCGGCATCATGCAGCCATCCGGCATGGTGCCGCGCTCGACATACAGCGCGCGGTCGGCGAGGCCGGCGGACTGCAGCGCCGCGCGTATCTTCGGCAGGTTGCGACCGACCTTCATGATGACGGCGGCGTCGCTGCTGGCGAGGCGGGCGGTAAGGCTCTCGGCGTCGAGCGTGCCGGGCAGCACCGTCAGCACATCGTCGCCATGGGTCATCGGCAGCCGCGCCTGCGCCCAGCAGCCGCTCATGCTGGTGATGCCCGGCGTGACGGCGGTGGCGTAGCCGGCGCGCAGCCGGTCGAACACATACATGGC
>CAXTJW010000188.1:0-7198 GCA_964244305.1 uncultured Acetobacteraceae bacterium | reverse complement strand
TGGCGAACGCCGCTTGTCCGCGGGCCAGCCGCTTCGCCACCCGGTCCACCAAATCCCGCGCCCGCCGGCGCTCGGCAAAGCTGGGCGGCTCGGCTAGCAGCAAATCCATCATACGGCCCTCCAGGTCCATGCCCTGCAGCCCCGTGCCGCTCAGCCCCGGCACTACCAGGTCGCGCAGCCCGGCCACCGCGCCCACCAGATCACGCGCGATTTCGCGCACGCTCACCTTCTGCTGGATGGCGTCGTCAACCCGGGCCACGCAGGACACGAGCAGCACCTCGACGCGCCGCTCGCTCTGGGAGGCGCTGAGGCCTGGCGCCACGTCGCCCAGAACCAGCCATGCTTCGGTTCGGTGGAACACGGCAACGGCAGCGTCAGCCGCGCACATCAGGCGCACGATGGCGAACGACACGTCCTTGGCCTCCTCGCTGGAAAAGTCGGCGGCCACCGGGCGGGTGCGCCCCTGCGCGTCCACGACCGCGAACAAGGGATGCACGGCGCCCTCCTCGTGCAGCGTCCGCTCGGCGTGTGCCATGTCTTGCTCGAAGCGGGTGATCAATGCGTCCGGGGTCATCGAGCGTCCATAGCACCCGTAACCGTCTCGGAACCAGAACCATCCGCCGGCTTGCTTCGGCCGGTTGCAATGTTCTTGCCTGGACAAGGGCGACGCGATCGAAGCTCAGCGGATCGTGGCATGGATGCCCCCACAGAGCCCGCTGCTTTCCGGCTACATCGCTGCTCGCGGACGACGTTGAATTGCGGACGCTCTGCAGCCCTCATTGCCGTGGCTGCCGGCTACCCGGGCGCGGCCCTGATCTCCCGCTCTTCGGCCTGTTCGAGCCGCGCCTGCATCGCGGCCACCTCCGCCTCCATCTCAGCCACCCGGGCCCGCGCTGCCGCGAGCTCGCGGTCCTGCTGCCGGAGCTGCCGGTCCAGGTCGGAGACCTGCTTGCGGCCGCCTCTGGCAAGATCGTCGCGCTCATCGACCGTGCGCGCCTCAATCCCGGCCAGTGCCGCCATAATGGCGGACAGGTCCACCGCCGCCAGCGTGCGCGGTGCCGCAACGCGTTCGTCGCGCTGCGGCGTGCGCGAGCTGTCGAAGCTCTGGATGCGCGGGAAGGCCACCCGCGCCAGCACGCCGTCCGATGGCGCCCACACGTAACCTTCGCCCTGAGCAAGCTGCGGCAGCGCGGCCAGGATGCGCTTGCCCTCGGCGCGGTCGGCCTGGCCCTCGATCCAGCGGCCGACAGCCTCGCGATCCTGGCTCGAGGTCAGCTTCATCGACACCAGAATGTCGGCCTGCGAGAGCACATCCTTATGCAGCACGGCCGGGCGCTGGGTGATCAGCCACGGCACGAAGCCCCGCACGCGCCCGCGGCGCACGATCTCCTCGATGCGGCCGAGCAGCGCCTGCCCGCTGTGCTGCGCCCGCTGCGGCGCCCATAGGTCGGCCTCGTCCAGCACCAGGTGCAGCGGCTCTGTGTTGGCCTCGTAGAGCGCCTCCGCGAACGCCGTCATGAACGCTCTCCGGGCAGCGCTGCTGCCGAGCTCCGAGACGTCCAACACGCAGGCGAGGGGGTGCGTGCCGACAAGATGGCCGAGTGCGGTCCCCATGCCCTCGTCAAGCGCGACATCAGCGTGCCGGCCGCCGAACACCGCGACGGGGTAGGCGGACGGGGCGCCGTCCGCCCCGGCGCGCAGGCCCCACCACACGCCGAGCGGGTCCACGATGCAGACGCGTTCGCCCCGGTCCATCAGCAGTTCGACCAGGCCCTTGGCGGCGTAGGTCTTGCCCGACCCGGATGTGCCGACGATGGCGAGGCGCTCGTTCAGCGCCGACCGGGGCAGCACGCCCGCGATCCTGTCGTCATGGTGGGCACCCTCATTCCCCGGATGCCCTTCATCACGCGCTCCAGCGTCAGTTTTGCGGCGGGCCTGCAGCAGGCGGCTGACCGTCGCCTCGCTCACCTTGTAAAGCCGTGCCATCTCCGCTGCAGAGCGCCGGCCCGACAGCACCTCGTCGGCGATCACCGCCCGCTCACGGCCGGACAGCTTCGGCGGTCGCCCGCCCATGCGCCCCGCGGCACGCGCCGCCGCAAGGCCTGCGCCGATCCGCTCACGGGCGACACGACGATCGAACTCGGCCAGGCCGCTGATGACCTGCGCCGCCGTTTGCCCCGCTGGCGTCGTGGTGTCGATCGGCTCGGCGAGGCTGCGCAACTGCGCGCCTGCCTTCACAGTCACCTGCAGCAGGCGCAGCACGTCGGACAAACACTGGCCCAGGCAGTCCAGCTGCGGGACGACGACCACGTCGCCTGGCCGTAGCCCGTCGAGCACGCGGCGCAGCTCGGGTTGGTCGCTCCCGTTTTCGAAGGCCAGCTCCTCGACGCTCTGGTCGCATCCTGCGGCTTTGAGTGCCCGCCTTTGCGCGCGCGCGGCGTCCCGATCGCCCGCCGCCACCCGGGAATAGCCGATCAGCACGCGGTCACCGCGGCCGCAAGTCTTGGAACGGTCGCGCCAAGGCGTTCCCTGCAGGCATCACGGACGCGACGCCAAGGCCGGAACCCGGGCGCAACGTCATGCGGGCAGAGTTCTGAACATTGCCTTGGACAGCATCCTTCCGGCTCGACCGAGCTTGCCCCGGCCCTGCCGCCGATATGGTGCACCCTCACGGGCTGACTGAATTGCTTGAACATGCAAAACCTACAAAACATCCTAGCAAACCCAGAGATATCTGCATCTACTGCTTACATAACCGCACATATACTAGCCTCATAAGCTATGTTTTTGAAAGACTTCATTCATCGTTTGTCCTCACGTCGACGCGGAGCGGCGCTAGTTGCAAAGTCAGATATGTGCGTATTCGGCGAGATCGGCTGAACGGAGAACATTGGTCTCCATTGTCCACGCGCCCTTGGAAGTTACAAACGAGCCTTTGAAGCTTCACCGGCAGGCCGAACACTCGTCGAAAAGCCTGCTCACGAACCCGTGAGGCACGGTAATCCAATATTACCGTGCCTTGTTATGTTACCCTGGGTAGGTCGAACTCGCGGCCGCGCGGCGGAGGCAAACAGTTCGGGCAAGCGGAGGTCAGATGCGTAGCGGGGTTTACCAAATTAAAGGGGAGGTGGTCGACGTTGCCGGGGAAATGGTGCTGCTGAACGGCGAGTACCACGTCCTCGCCAGCCATGGCGGTCCTGACCAAACGGGTTTGACAAGAAGAGTCCGCGGGGAGATGCAGGTCAACAGCTCGGTGACCGGCTCGCCCTCGACCCGTATCGTGGGATCGATGCAGCCCTACCAGCCCGATCACGTCGTGAGGACGGCCGACTTGCGGCCCATCTCGATCCCTGTCGGTTTCGGGTTCGTCCAGGAGTCTCTACCAAACGCTGAGATCGACGTCCTGCGCTTCGCAGCCAACTACTGGTTCGAGCATCTTGGCGACCACCTGCAGGAGATCAGGCTGATGGGTGAACGCGGGCGGGATACCCCCATCCCCGGATTGCAATCTGGTTCAGGCGAGCGAGCACGATATGCGCTTGCAGCCCTCGTCGACGACGGCGCCCGCGCCCTCCAGACGGACAGCCCATTCTGGCGGAGCCACATTGGCCGGATTGACCGGGTAGCACGCGAAAGCGGCATCCTGAACCGCTTCGATTTCGCCATCAAGCGGCTTGATGGGATCAACGTTCCAGCCGAGACGGATGGTCCGTTCCGTCAGCAGTTGGACCAGGCCCGGCGTATCCTATGGCGTATCCCGGCAGCTCCCGTCGTTCCGTGAGGCATGCTCCTTTTCCAATTGCCCGTTTGTCTGCAAGCCGACCTGTGCCGGCTGAGTTGGGGCCAGCGGACGCAGCGCGGAGACGCGCCGTCCAGGCTGCCCGCGACGCGCTGCCACCCGAGTTGGCCCACCTGGCGCAGGGACTCATCGCGGAGGCGCTGGCCGACGCGGTCGCCCTCGCCCAGGGCACCCTGTCCCCGGCCACGGAGAAGATCTACGCCGACGACTGGGCCGCCTTCGTGGCCTGGTGCACCGCCTGCCAGGCGCCTTCCTCCCCGGCGCACCCGGCCGTGGTGGCCGCCTACCTCGCCCACCGCTCCCGGTCGCTCGGCCGCAGCGGGCTGCGCCTGGTCCTCGCCGCCATCGCCCATCATCACCGAACGGCCGGTCACCCCTGGTCCTCGGCCGACCCCAGCATCGGCAACGTCATGCGCGGCATCCTGCGCCGGCAGCGGACCCCGGTGCGGCCCGCCGCGGCGCTCGGCACCGCCGAGGTCCGCCGGCTGCTGACCACCTGCGGCGAGGACCGCGGCGACCGCACGAGCCTCGCCGGCCTGCGCGACCGGGCGCTGCTGCTGACCGCCTTCGCCGGCGGCCTGCGCCGCTCCGAGCTGGTGGCCCTCGACGTGCACGACCTGCGCTTTGCCGGCGGCGGCCTGGTGCTGCGCATCCGTCACTCGAAGACCGACCAGGACGGGCAGGGGGCCGAGGTCGGCGTCACCCCCGGCCGCCGGGAGGACACCTGCCCGGTGCGCGCCCTGCAGGCCTGGCTGCGCCGGGCCGGCATCGCGCAGGGCGCGGTGTTCCGCGGCCTCGGCGCGACCGGCGCGCTGCGCGGCCGGCTGACCGGCAACGGGGTATGGAAGATCCTACGGCGCCGTGCCGCGCTCGCCGGGCTGACGGTGCCGGATGGCGAGCGGCTGTCGCCGCACGGCTTCCGGGCGGGCTTCATCACCGAGGCCTACCTGAACGGCGCGCTCGACGAGCAGGTGATGGCCCATGCCCGCCAGCGCGACATCACCGTCACCCGAGGCTACCGCAAGCGCGCCAAGGTCGTCGCCGCCAGCCCAGCCAGGATGCTGGATTTGTAAGCATCCGACGCTTTTGGCGATCGCCGTCAGCAACTTGGTGCGAACCGCCATGACGGTTCCTGCCACTTCTGTCCTCAGCCAGACTCGGCGCAAGCACCGAAGGGCGGCGGCCGGCCGCTTGAAAACCGTGCGGAAGGATCAGTGCTGCATCATGGCCTCCATCCTCCGCAAGCCCAGAAAGGGGTGGAGCAAACCTGCTCAAACCGATCACCAACAGGAACGCAATTATGTTTTCATATCAGGACGTTTCGTGTTGTGCCTGCCGCGACGCGACCGGGTGGGATCATGGCTCTTCGCCGCGCCCTCTGCCCGCTCTGATGTTGACCCGCCTGCGTGGAGCCTTTCATGCTTTTGCAGGAGGTTTGTTCCATGCCCATCACTCGTCCCGCGTATTCGCCGGAGTTTAGGCGGCAGATCATCGATTTGGTCCGTGCTGGCCGCGAACCGGCAGACTTGGCGCGTGAATTCGAGCCAAGCGCAGAGTCGATCCGCAAGTGGGTCGCGCTGGCCGACAAGCAGGAGGGCCGCCGGCAGGAGAAGGGCGCCGTCCAGGTCTCGGCAGCTGATGTCCTGACCACGACCGAGCGCGACGAATTGGCCCGGCTGCGGCGTGAGAACAAGCAGTTGCGGGTGGAGCGCGACATTCTCTCTCGAGCGGCGGCCTGGTTCGCGCGAGAGACCGGGGCCGTGCCGTCGGGATCTTCCGGTTCATGAGCGCGAACCAGGCCGTGTTCCCCATCGTCGCCATGGCCCGCGTGCTGGGCGTGTCCGAGGCCGGGTATTATGCCTGGCTCAAGCGCCCTCCATCCTCCCACGCCTTAGCCGACGCGTCGCTGCTTAAGCGAGTGCGGACCATCCATGCCAATTCGCGCGGAACATACGGGTCGCCCCGTGTTCAGGCCGAGTTGCGGGCAGGAGGGGAGAGACATGGCCGCAAGCGGGTTGCACGCCTGATGCGCGCCGCGGGCCTCGTGGGGGCGAGCCGCCGCCGGGCTGGCGTGATCACCACGAAGCGGGACAAGGAGGCCAGGCCGGCACCGGACTTGGTGGACCGGGACTTCACGGCGGCGGCGGCGAACCAGCTTTGGGTGGCCGACATCACGTTTGTGCCTTCTGCAGCAGGGTTCCTCTACCTTGCCGTCGTCCTGGACGCCTGGAGCCGCAAGGTCGTGGGCTGGTCTATGGCCAACCACCTGCGGGCCGAGCTGGTGCTGGACGCGATGGAGATGGCCATCGGCCAGCGCCGGCCCAGCAATGTAATTCACCACTCGGATCAGGGGTCTCAATACACGTCTCTGGCGTTCGGCAAGCGCTGCAGAGAGGCTGGTGTGCGGCCGTCCATGGGATCAGTGGGCGACGCCTACGACAACGCCATGTGCGAAAGCTTCTTTGCCACCCTGGAGTGCGAGTTGCTGGATCGGCGCCGGTTCGCGTCCCAAGCCGAGGCCCGCATGGCCTGCTTCAGCTTCATCGAGGGCTGGTACAACCCCGTCCGCCTGCACTCCAGCCTGGGCTATCGTTCGCCCATGGCCTACGAAGAAGCCATGCAGGCGGCCGTAGCCGAGTCATAACCACCCAAGCCCACCAACACTCCACGCAGGCGGGTCAACATCATCGAGCTCGGCCACAAGCGGCGCCACGTGCGTCTGGCGCAGGGCGAGGCGCTGCTCGGCGGGCAGGCCGTTGATGCTGCGCTCGACATCGAAGATGGCGTCGATCCGCCGCACGGCCTCGGCGGCGAGCGGCGCACGCGCGAGCTTGGCGAGGTCAAACAGCTTGCGACGCCCATGGGCCCAGCAGCCTGCTTCGATCAACGGTTCCGGCTTGCGCCCTGGATGGTAGAGGTCGTTGAACCCGGCATAGGCGTCGGCCTGCAGAATGCCGGCGTAGCCGGCCAGGTGCTTGTTCGGGTGCTCGCCCCTGCGGTCGCGCGAGTAGTAGAACACGGCAGCGGGCGGTTCCGGTCCGCCGAACGGCCGGTCGTCGCGCACATAGGTCCACAGGCGGCCGGTGGCCGTCTTGCCTTTGGCCAGCACGGGCACGGTGGTGTCGTCGCCATGCATGCGCGCGGCCGCCATCACGTGCGCCTCGATCAGCGCGGTCAGCGGCGCAAGTGTCGCCGTGCAGGCGCCGACCCAGTCGGCCATGGTCGAGACATCGATCTCGACCCCTTCGCGGGCGTAGGTGTCGCTCTGCCGGTTCAACGGCAAGTGCTGCCCAAACTTCGCTTCCAGGATCATGGCCAGCAGCTCGGGCCCGGCTCGGCCGCGGGCGATCGGGTGGAACGGCGCCGGCGGCTGGGTGATGCTCTCGCACGCCCGGCAGG
>CAXTJW010000187.1:0-7243 GCA_964244305.1 uncultured Acetobacteraceae bacterium | reverse complement strand
TCTTCGACCGTTTCCAGGAGGTCGCCTATCCCGACCAGCCGATGGGCCGGCCGGTCCTGGGCACCGAACAGGGCATCGGGGCGATGGGCCGCGACGTGCTGACCGGCTACATGCACCGGCACTATGCGGCCAGCAATATCGTGGTGGCGGCCGCCGGGGCGCTGACGCATGACGCCGTGGTCGACCTGGCGCGGCAGCACTTCGGCGACCTGCCCGCCGCCATGCCCGGCCCGCTCACCCCCGGAACCTACAGCGGCGGCGAGTTCCGCGAGGCGCGCGAGTTGGACCAAGTGCATATCGTGCTCGGCTTTCCCTCCGTAGCCTATGGCGATCCTGACTATTATTCGGTGCTGTTGCTGAGCACCCTGCTTGGCGGCGGCATGTCGTCCCGGCTGTTCCAGGAAATCCGCGAGAAACGTGGGCTGGTGTATTCGATCTACTCGTTCTCCGCCCCGTTCATGGATAGCGGCCTGTTCGGCATCTACGCTGGGACCGGCGAGGCCGAGGCGGCGGAGCTGGTGCCCGTCACCTTGGAGGAACTGCGCAAGGTGCAGCTCGGCGTGACCGAGGCGGAGCTGCACCGTGCCCGCGCCCAGGTGAAGGCGAGCCTGCTGATGTCGTTGGAGAGCACCGGCAGCCGCTGCGAGCAGTTGGCCCGGCAAATCCAGGTATTCGGCCGCATCGTGCCCACCGCCGAGACGGTCGCCAAGCTGAATGCCGTGACGGTCGACAGCGTGCGCCGCGCCGCCATGCGGCTGTTCCGCGCCGCCCCGACGCTCGCGGTAATGGGGCCGGCCGACAAGGTGCCGCATTTGCCCGCCATCATCGACAAGCTGGCGGCATGAACCAGCTGGATTTGCTGGCCGACCTGATTGGCCGGGCCAAGGCCGCCGGCGCCGATGCTGCAGACGCCATCTTGCTGTCGGGCGCATCCATCTCCGTGGAGCGTCGGCTGGGCCGCACCGAGAAATTGGAGCGGTCGGAGGCGCGGGATCTCGGGCTGCGGGTGTTCGTAGGCGGGCGGTCGGCGATCGTGTCGTCCTCGGCGGCCGACCCGGCCGGGTTCGCAGCGCTGGCGGAACGGGCGGTCGCGATGGCGCGGGTGGTGCCGGAGGATCCGTATGGCGGCCTGTCCGAGCAAGCGGCCACGCCGGACCTGGCGGTCCTCGACATCGACGACCCGGCCGAACCCGACGCGGCCGCGCTGGTCGCCCGTGCGTCGATCGCGGAAGAGGCGGCGCTGGGTGTGTCCGGGGTGACGAACTCGGAGGGGGCGGAGGCCTCATACGGTCGGCGGGAGGTGGCGCTCGCGACGTCGGCCGGGTTTGCCGGGCGGTATTCGCGGACGTCGCATTCGGTATCGGCGGTGGCGCTCGCTGGGGCCGGGACGGACATGCAGCGCGACTACGACGTGTCGTCCGCGGTGCATCTGGCGGATTTGGAGGATGCGGCGGCGATCGGCCATGCGGCGGGGACGCGGGCGGTGGCGCGGATGAACCCGCAACGGCCGCGGACGGCGAAGCTGCCGATCGTCTACGACCCGCGGGTGTCCGGCAGCCTGTTGAACCATTTGGTGACGGCGATCAACGGCGCAGCCATCGTGCGCGGCACCAGTTTCCTGAAGGATATGCTGGGCCGGGCGGTGTTCGCCGCCGGCATTCAGGTGCACGACGACCCCCGCCGCCTGCGCGGCCTGCGTTCGAAGCCGTTCGACGGCGAGGGCGTGCCGACCACCGCCCGCGCCATCGTGCAGGACGGCGTACTGACGACATGGCTGCTGGACAGCCGCAGTGCCCGGCAATTGGGTTTACGGTCCACTGGGCATGCCGTGCGCGGCACGAGCGCTCCGCCGTCGCCGTCGCCGACCAACCTGTTCATGGCGCCGGGCACGATGTCGCCGGTTGCGTTGATGGCGGACATCCGGGAGGGCCTGTATGTGACGGAGCTGTTGGGCATGGGCGTGAACGGCGTGACCGGCGACTATAGCCGGGGTGCGGCCGGGTTCATGATCCGCGACGGCGTGCTGGCCGAGCCGGTGGCGGAGATCACGATTGCCGGGATGCTGCCGGCGATGTTCCGGGAGTTGGTGCCGGCGGATGATCTGGTGCTGCGGCGCGGGACGGATGCGCCGACCGTGCGGATCGAGGGGATGACGCTGGCGGGGGGTTAGGGCTGGGGTGGGACGGGTCTGGCATTGGGGTCGGCGAGTTCCAGGCCGTCATACAACTCTGCCATCGGGATTTCGACGCCGATCTCCGGCATGGCCAGCGTGCCGTCGGGGCCGGCGAGGGCGTGGTCCCAGCCGGTGCCCGAACGGGTGATCACCGAAGCGAACATGCGGTCCTGCTCGAGCATGACATAGCGCCGGACAGACGGGAGCGACATGTATTCGGCGAGCTTGACGGTCCGGTCGTCGCCCGAGGTGCTGGCCGATAGCACTTCGAAGATCACGACAGGGTCGGTGCTTGCCAGGACATTCGGCGCTGTCGGGGTGCAGGTGACCAGGACATCGGGGTAGCGGCAACTCGGACCGATCAACACCTTGAGGTCTGGGCCGACCGCGCGGCACGGCGTGCCAGCCAGCCGGTTGTTCAGTGCTCGGATCACGTTGCCCTGTATGACGGCGTGGGCAAAGGTCCACCCAGTCATAGCGACGGGCTGGAAGCCGTCGAACTCCCACTTCAGCTCCTGGCTAGCCTCCCAGGCCAAAAACTCATTCGGTGTCATCGGATTGGATTGGACCTGGCTCATCGTTCCGCATCTCCATTCTGCCGGGTCACGCTGCCCGTCGGCGCGATCGACTTAGAATCGGTCGCTGGCCGCAGCCGCCGCCACGTAGCGCGCCGCATCTTCCGCAAGCAGCAAACGTGCAGCAACCAGCGCGTAGGCGGCCGCCGTCACCTTCGCCACATACGCCTCCCGCGACCCATAGCGCTCCTCAAGCGACAGCCGGGGATCGCCGCTGCGCTCGCGTTCGGCGCGGGTACGGGCGAACGGGATGAACGTGCCGTCGCGGTCGCACAGCTCGGACGTTAAGTCTTTATACACGTTGGTCCCGGTATAAGTGCCGAGCGGAACCGCAAGATGCGGCAGCCTGAGGCCGGCGATCTCGTTGCCGTCCGTGTCGACGGCCGCGACCATCGTCGGATAGGGCTGCACCGGCGCCGCGGGTGGATTGGTCCAGTCCACCGGCCGGCCGATCGCATTGTCGCCCGGCGCCCAGGTCACGCCGGGCACCACGGGCATGCGCACGGCCGCAGCGGGAACCCCGGTCTCGTCGCCGCGCCGGGGCACCATGCTGTCCGGCGGAACCGTCCCCGCCGCGACCCAGGCGTCGAGGTTCGTCAGCATGGCCCGCAGCAACGGGCCGGAGCTATTTGGATTACGTGGGTTGGCGCAGGCGCCAGGCGTGTCCTGGCTGCCGGCGTGGCCGCCGTGCTGCGTCCCCGCCACCAGCATCATCCGCACGCCCGGCGGCAGCGCGACATCCGCGCCCGCGCTGTCCGTATGCACCAGCGACGCGCCTTTCTGCCAATACTCGGTCGAGGTATTGCTCTCGATGATCAAGGGGTCGCTGCCATCGCCATGCAGCAGGCTGAGCCCGGGGCCGTAGCCGAACGGCGGCCAGACCTCGGGATAGAAGCGGTCCTCATGCTGGGTCGCGGTGCGGAACGGCATGGCGAAGGGCTCGTTCGCGAACACCTTGCCCGCGCCGGAGATGTGCGGCAGCACGCCGTCGAACACCCGGCGGCCGGCCTCGTCCCGGTTCATGCCGAGATCAAGGAAATGGCGCAGAAAGCGGCCGCTGAGCGAGACACCGAACGCCAGGGTGCGGCGTATGCCGGGCTCGGTCCGCATCGCGCTGATCAAATCGCGCGTCGCAGCGAAGCCGATGCCGTCCACGGTGGGCCGCGCGGCCTCGTAGGTCAGCTCGTAGATGCGGCGCGGCGTCGGCACGGTGCCGAACGGCATGAGTTGGATCGTGCTGCTGTCCACCCAGCCGAACGCGTCCGGACCGAGCGGCGTCGGCGCGCCGGCCTCGCGGCTGCGCACCGTGAGGCGAGCCGTGTCGGTGTTGGCGACGGGATAGGGCAGGCGGATGTGCTGCATCGCATCCACGCTGCGCGTGCCGGCGACGAACTCGTGCCGGATGCGCTGCACGATATCCAGCTTCGGGCCCAGGCCGCCCTGGGCGGCGATCGGCACCCGGATGCCCATGCCGTTGTTGGCGCCGGTCACCTCCGGCTGCCAGCCGGACCAGACCATCGTGTCGCCGCGGCGGAAGGTGAAGGCGTTGCCGGCGTCGGCCAGGGTGCGCGGGTCATTGACGCTGCCATTCGGCGGCTCCGGAGCATCGTTGAGCCAGGACATCAGGAACTTGTTGCCGCGGTTGGTGACGTCATACAGCAGCACGCCGTCGCCGCGGGCCGGATCAGCCGGGCGCAAGATGAACACGTCCGCGACGTACTCGACCATGCCGCGTGCGTTGCGCGGCGCCTGGCCGAGCAGGGCTATGCCGCTGTTTGCCGCGTCGTTCGGATCGAGCTCGCCCCGCGCCAGGGCACGGATGCGGACATACGGCCCGGCGTCGCCGAAGCTCGCGCCATCGGCAAAGGGTTCCTGCGACTGGACAGCCAGCTGAGTGAGCCGTGCCGTTGCCGGCGCTGCCACAAGCAACGCGCACAGCCCAAGCCCGGCCGCAACCGAATGTCGCATGTTTTCCTTTACCCAAAGTTAATGCCCGGCCGGTAGGCTGGGCTGGCGCGCCAAGGCTTGTCAACGCAGCGGCAGGGACCCCTATTTTCAGCTCTGGAACGGACTATATTCACCCTCGCCAACCGGAGACTCTAGTCAAATGCGCCGTTCTTCCTCATTCATCGCTGCCGTTGCGATCGCTGCCTTGGCGTTCGCGCCTTCGCTTGCCGACGCGCGGGCCGGTGGCGGCTTCTCGTTCGGCAGCCGCGGCGGCCGCACCTTCACGGCGCCGCCGACGACCAATACGTCGCCATTCAGCGCAGCGCCTATGGATCGCACCATGACCGCGCGCCCGGCGCCTAGCCCTGGCTATGGCACTCCGGCGCCGATGACGCCCGCATTCGGCGGACGTTCGGGCTTCGGATCCGGTCTGCTCGGCGGATTGCTGGGCGTCGGCATCGGCAGCATGCTGTTCGGTGGCGGCATGTTCGGCGGCTCCGGCGGCATGGGCGGGCTTGGGTTCATCGGCCTGCTGCTGCAGGCGGCGCTGCTGTTCTTCGCGGTGCGCTGGCTCTATCGCATGTTCATGCGCCGGCAGCCGGGTATGGCCACGGCCGGGGCGGGACCGGGCAGTCCCAGCTTCATGCGGATGCAGCAGCCTGGCCCGGCGCCGGGCGTCATGTCAGGCGCGGCCCGCCCCGCCACGGGCGTCCAAATCGGCAAGTCCGACTACGAAGCTTTCGACCGCAGCTTGCATGAGGTTCAGGCTGCATGGTCGGCGCAGGACTTGAACGCGTTGCGCGGGCTGACAACCCCGGAATTGGTCAGTTATTTCGGCGAGCAACTCGCCGAGCAGGCGAGCCGCGGCGTGCGCAACACCGTGACGCATGTGAAGCTCGACAAGGGCGACCTTTCCGAAGCCTGGTCGGAGGGCAGCCGCGAGTATGCGACCGTCGCGATGCGTTTTTCCTCGCTGGACGTGACCCGCGACTCGGCCGGCCGTGTCGTGGAGGGCGATACCGCATTGCGCAGCACGGCGACGGAGCTATGGACCTTCCTCCGCGCGCCCGGCGGGCAGTGGCTGCTCTCGGCGATCCAGCAAGCGCGCTAAACCAAGAAACCTAATGCAACCAAGGGCCGCCGGGTCATTCCGGCGGCCTTTTTCATTTTCACCATCACAAATCGGGTCAGTGATTCTGCATCATCAAAACTTCACGTGCAAGTTTGACGCCGCATAGCCATAGGGCGTCGTGAGGCAGAGTTATGCCGAGCACGACGCGAGGTTAAATCGGTCGCATGAACGCAATCCTCCCGACGCCGAATATCCACCGCTACCGTACAGTCTTTATCTCGGATACCCACCTTGGAACTCGTGGCTGCCGCAGCGATTTTCTCGCCGACTTCTTAGGCCGGGTCTCATGCCAGCATCTATTTCTTGTCGGCGACATCGTGGACGGCTGGCGTCTGCGTAAGTCATGGTACTGGGACGCAAACCATGACAAGGTCATCCGGCTGATCCTGAAGCACGCCCGGAACGGCGCCGCCGTCACCTACATCCCCGGCAACCACGACGAGATGTTCCGCGCCTGGCTGCCGACCGCACTCGACCCGCACACGCTGGAGGTCGCCGGCATCGCATTGCGCAACGAGGCCACCCATGTGACCGCGGATGGCAAGAAGCTGCTGGTCATCCACGGCGACGAGTTCGACAGCGTGGTCCGCTACGCACGCTTCCTGGCGATCCTCGGCGACGGCGCTTACGTCACGTCGCTGGTGGTCAACCGCTGGTTCAACTCGCTGCGCCGCCGCCTCGGCTATCCTTACTGGTCGCTGTCGCAATGGCTGAAGCGGCAGGTGAAGGGCGCGGTGAAGGCCATCGACCTGTTCGAAACGGCGCTCGCGAACGAAGCCGGACGCCGCGGCTTCGACGGCGTGGTCTGCGGCCACATCCATCATGCCGAGATGCGCATGGTGGACGGCATCATGTATCTGAACGACGGCGACTGGGTCGAGAGCTGCACCGCCCTCGTCGAGCACCACGACGGCCGGTTGGAGCTGATCGACTGGGCCGCCCTCAACGGCCTGTCGTTCTTCAAGCCGCGCGACGAGCCCGCGTTGGCGGAGGCTGCCTGACCGCGTTCGCGATGCCATGCGGATCCTGATCGTCTCGGATGCCTGGCATCCCCAGGTGAACGGAGTGGTCCGCACACTGTCGATGGTGGCGGCCGAGCTGACGGAGTTGGGCCACGTCGTGGACGTGATCGGGCCGGACCGCTTCCGCACAGTGGCGTTGCCGACCTATGCCAGCATCCGCATCGCACTGGCGCCCGGACGGCGACTGAGCGCGATGATCAGTGCCTTTCGCCCTGACGCGCTGCACGTCGCGACCGAGGGGCCGCTCGGTCACGGCGCCCGGCGTTGGGCACTACGGCGCGGCATGGCGTTCACGACGTCGTTCCACACTCGCTTTCCGGAATATCTGCACGCCCGGACGCGCCTGCCGGTCGCGCTGACCTACGCCTGGCTGCGCTGGTTCCACAACGCGGGC
>CAXTJW010000186.1:0-7274 GCA_964244305.1 uncultured Acetobacteraceae bacterium | reverse complement strand
CAAGGATGGGGACCCGCCGCCGGGCCGCCCGCGGATGAAAGGTCCCCACCATGGCCGCCCCAGACACCCCAAGCCCCGCGTTCCCCCGCATCGAGGAAGCGCTCGCCTTCGACGACGTGCTGATCGTGCCGGCCTACTCGCAAATCCTGCCCGCCAACGTCAGCACCCGCACCCGGCTGACCCGCACCATCAGCCTGCATATCCCGCTCATCTCGTCGGCCATGGACACCGTGACCGAGGGCGCGATGGCGATCGTCATGGCGCAGCTCGGCGGCATCGGGGTCATCCATAAAAACCTGGACGTCGCGGAGCAGGCGGCGCAGGTCCGCCGGGTCAAGAAGTTTGAGTCCGGCATGGTGGTGAACCCGCTGACCATCTATCCCGACCAGACCCTGGCCGAGGCCCGCGCCCTCATGGCGCTGCACAACATCAGCGGCTTCCCCGTCGTCGAACGCGACACCGGCCGGCTGGTCGGCATCCTTACCAACCGCGACGTCCGCTTCGCCACCGACCCGGCGCTCCGCGTCTACGAGCTGATGACCCGCGAGAACCTCATCACCGTCATGGCCGACGTCGACCGCGAGGAGGCGCGGCAAATCCTGCACCGCCACCGCATCGAGAAGCTGCTGGTCGTCGACGACGCCTACCGCTGCGTCGGGCTGATCACCGTGAAGGACATGGACAAGGCGCAGGCGCATCCGCTCGCCAACAAGGACGAGCTCGGCCGGCTGCGCGCCGCCGCCGCGACGGGGGTGGGCGACGACGGCTACGCCCGGGCGGAGGCGCTGGTCGCGGCCGAGGTGGACGTCATCGTGATCGACACCGCGCACGGCCACTCTTCCGGCGTCCTGGGGTCGGTCGAGCGCATCAAGCGGCTGTCGAATGCGGTGCAGATCATCGCCGGCAACGTCGCGACGCCGGAGGGCGCCCGCGCCTTGATCGAGGCCGGCGCCGACAGCGTGAAGATCGGCATCGGCCCCGGCAGCATCTGCACCACCCGCGTCGTCGCCGGCGTCGGCGTGCCGCAGTTCACCGCCGTATTGGAAACCGCCGCCGCCTGCCGCGAGCTTGGCGTCCCGGCCATCGCCGACGGCGGCATACGCACCTCGGGCGACATGGTGAAGGCGATCGGCGCCGGGGCGGACTGCGTGATGGTCGGCAGCCTGCTCGCGGGCACCGAGGAGGCGCCGGGCGAGGTGTTCCTGTATCAGGGGCGGTCGTTCAAGAGCTATCGCGGCATGGGCAGCATCGGCGCCATGGCGCGCGGCTCGGCCGACCGGTATTTCCAGCAGGAAATCAAGGACACGCTGAAACTGGTGCCGGAGGGGATCGAGGGCCGCGTAGGCTACAAGGGCCCGGTCTCGGCTGTGGTGCATCAATTGGTCGGCGGCTTGCGGGCCGGGATGGGCTACACCGGCAGCGCCACGATCGACGACCTGCAGCGCAACACGCGATTCCGCCGCATCACCGGCGCCGGGCTGCGCGAGAGCCATGTGCACGACGTGGCCATCACGCGCGAGTCGCCGAACTACCGGCAGGAGCCGTGACCCCTATCCGCGCCGTGGTGTTCGACGCCTATGGCACGCTGCTCGACGTGCACGCGGCGATGGCGCGGCACGCCGACCGCCTGCCGCCGGATTGGGAGCGGATCAGCGACGAGTGGCGGTCGAAACAACTAGAATACAGTTGGGTTCGATCGTTGACCGGTCCGGCGCACCACCGGGATTTCTGGGCCTTGACGCAAGAGGCCCTGGACTTCGTCGCCGCCCGGCACGGCATCACCGACCCTGCGGTACGGGCATTGCTGCTTGACGCCTACCGGGTTCTGCCAGCCTATGCGGATGTAGTTGCCACGCTGGAGGCGCTGCGGGCGCAGGGCCTGCAGACGGCCATCCTGTCGAACGCCGATCCCGTGATGCTGGGGGCCGCCGTCAATGGCGCGGGCCTGAAACCGCTGCTGGACGCGGTGCTGAGCGTCGAGGGCGTCCGTGTGTTCAAGCCGGACCCGCGGGTCTACCCGTTGATGACGCAGCGGTTCGGAGTGCCGCCGCAGCAAATCGCATTCGTGTCGTCGAACGCTTGGGACGCGCAGGCTGCGGCGGCGTTCGGCGCCCGGGTATTTTGGTGCAACCGCACCGGCCAGCCCGACGAATACGGCCTGCAGGGTGCCGCGACCGTCGTTCCCGGCCTCGCTGCCCTGCCGAGGCATCTCGCATGATCCTGCCGGCGTGACCCCGGCTGCGCGTTTGGCCGCCTCGATCGAGTTGCTGACCGAGATCGACGCCTTTCCCCGTCGCCCAGCCGATGGGGTCGCCAACGACTTCTTCCGGGCGCGCCGCTTTATCGGCTCCGGCGACCGCCGGGCGGTGTCGGACCGGACATGGCGCGTGCTGCGGGCGCGGCGGCGGCTGACCTGGTGGATCGAGCAGGCCAACACCGCGCCAACCCCGCGCATGCTGGTCGCGGCGTCGCTGCTGCTGGAGGGCTGGACCGCCGCCGGCGTCATGCAGTCCTACTCCGGCGGCCAGTACGGCGCAGCGCCGATGCTGCGGCAGGAGGCCGACGCGGCCCGCGCGCTGGAGGGCCACACGCTCGTTCATCCGGAGATGCCGCCCGCCGTCGCGCTGGAGACGCCGGACTGGCTGCTGCCGCATTTGCTGGCCCGGTTCGGCGACAGGCTTGCCGCCGAGATGGCCGCGACCCTCGACCCGGCGCCGCTCGACCTGCGGGCGAACCTGCTGAAGGGCACCCGCGACGACGCTCGCGCTGCCCTGCTGGTCGAGGGGCTGGAAACCGAGCCGACGCCGCTGTCGCCCTGGGGCCTGCGCATCGAAGGACGCCGGGCCGTCACGACGGGTGCCGCGTTCCAAACCGGCCTGGTCGAAATCCAGGACGAGGGCAGCCAGCTCGTCGCCGCTCTGGTTGGTGCTGCGCCCGAGATGCGCGTGGTGGACTGGTGCGCCGGCGCGGGCGGCAAGACGCTGGCTCTCGCGATGCTGATGGGCAACCGCGGCCATCTGATGGCCTGCGACGTGTCGGCCCCGCGGCTCGATGGCGCGGTGCGGCGCCTGCGCCGGGCGGGGGTGCACAACGCGGAGCGGCATTTGGTCGGACCCGGCGACAAATGGGCCAAGCGGCGCGCCGGAGCCTTCGACCGCGTGCTGGTCGATGCCCCGTGCACCGGCACCGGCACCTGGCGGCGCAACCCGGACGCCCGGCTGCGGCTGCGTCCGCTCGACCTGGAGGAGCTGGTCCCGAAACAGGCTGCGATATTGGACGACGCTGCCCGCTTGGTGCGGCCCGGCGGACGGCTTATCTATGCTACATGCTCATTGCTGCTTGAGGAGAATGAGGCGCAGGTGGACAGCTTTCTTGCCCGCACCCCCGGCTTTGCCGTCGTGCCGCTGCCGTCCGCCTGGACCCTGGCGACGCCGGCGCCTGGCCCCGGGCCGTATCTGTCGCTCACCCCGCTCCGGCACAACACCGACGGGTTTTTCGCCGCCGTGCTGGAGCGCTCGGCGTGATCCAGGTGCGCCGGGCGCAGACCGCGGACGCGCCGTCGATCGGGGCGGTGCACGTCTCGGCCTGGCGCAACGCCTATGCCGGCATCCTGCCGAGCGACTATCTCAGCGGCCTCTCGATGCCCCGTCACGCCGCCCAATACGACGCGACGATCCGCACCGATGGCGGGGTTTATGTCGCGATCGCCGCCACGCCCGGCGGGAAACCCGGCGTGATCGGCTTCGCGACGGTCGGCCGGCCCCGCTCGCGCGGCCTGGGCGAGGGCGAAATCCAGACCCTGTATGTGCTCGACGATTGGCGAGATCTCGGGGTCGGCCGCAAGCTGCTTGCGGCTGGTGCGGCCCACCTCGCTACGGCTGGCTGCCGCACGGCGTTCCTGTGGGTGCTGCGCGATAATCCCAGCCGCTGGTTCTACGAACGCCTTGGCGGGCGGCAGGCAGCGGCGGCGGCGACTCGGGTGGCCGGGGTGTCGATCCCGCAGGTCGCCTTCGTATGGGACCCGATCGACCGCCTGCTGGCCGAGGCGGACCGGGCATGAAGCACGGCGCTTGCCGTCCGGCCGCCGCCATGCTGCAAGCTGTTCTATGACCCAACTCTCCTCTCCGGCTCGCGACCGGGTGCTGATCCTGGATTTCGGCGGCCAGTTCACCCAGTTGATCGCCCGACGTGTCCGCGAGTCCGGCGTCTATTGCGAAATCCTTCCCGCCGACGCCGCGCCCGAGCGCCTCGCCGCATTCGACGCCCGCGCCTTCATCCTGTCCGGCGGACCGGCCAGCGTGCTCGAAGCCGCCGGTCCCCGCGTGCCGCAGATGGTGTTCGACAGCGGCCTGCCCGTGCTCGGCATCTGCTACGGGCAGCAGGCGATGTGCGCGCAGTTGGGCGGCGAGGTCAGCATCAGCGACCACCAGGAGTTCGGCTCCGCCTTCGCCGAGGTGACGGATGACTGCGAGCTGTTCCACGGCGTGTGGTCGCCGGGCAGCCGGGAGCAGGTGTGGATGAGCCATGGCGACCGCGTAACCCGGCTGCCATCCGGTTTCCGCGCCGTGGCCCGCAGCGAGGGCGCGCCCTTCGCCGTCATCGCCGACGACGCCCGCCGCTACTACGGGGTGCAGTTCCATCCTGAGGTCGTGCACACCCCGCATGGCCGCCAGCTGCTGCACAACTTCACCCACCGTGTCGCCGGCCTGTCCGGCGATTGGAGCATGGCCGGGTTCCGTGATGCCCAGATCGCCCGGGTGCGCGCCCAGGTCGGCGCCGGCCGGGTGATCTGCGGCCTGTCCGGCGGCGTCGACAGCTCCGTTGCCGCCGCGCTGATCCACGAGGCCATCGGCGACCAGCTCACCTGCATCTTCGTCGACAGCGGCCTGTTGCGTCAGGGCGAGGCCGACGAGGTCGTCAAGACCTTTCGCGACCGCTTTAACATCAAGCTGGTGCACCGCGACGCCAGCGACCTGTTCTTGACTCAGCTTGAGGACGTCACCGACCCGGAGGCCAAGCGCAAGACCATCGGCCGGGTATTCATCGAGGTGTTCGAACAGGAGGCAGCCCGCATCGGCGGGGCCGATTTCCTGGCGCAGGGCACGCTGTATCCCGACGTGATCGAGAGCATCAGCGCCCACGGCGGCCCCAGCGCCACCATCAAGTCGCACCACAACGTCGGCGGCATGCCGGAACGCATGCGCATGAAATTGGTCGAGCCGCTGCGGGAACTGTTCAAGGACGAGGTGCGCGTGCTGGGCCGCGAGCTCGGCGTGCCCGACCACATCGTCGGCCGCCATCCGTTCCCCGGCCCCGGCCTCGCGATCCGCATCCCAGGTGCGATCACCCGCGAGCGGCTCGACATCCTGCGCCGGGCGGACGCGGTGTTCCTGGAGGAAATCCGCGCGGCCGGGCTGTATGACGCGATCTGGCAGGCCTTTGCGGTGCTGCTGCCGGTCCGCACGGTGGGGGTGATGGGCGATGGCCGCACCTATGACAACGCGTGCGCGCTTCGGGCCGTGACTAGCGTGGACGGCATGACCGCGGAAGTGTACCCTTTTGACATGGCGTTCCTGACGCGCACCGCGACGCGCATCGTGAACGAGGTCCGGGGCATCAACCGCGTCACATACGACATCACCAGCAAGCCGCCGGGCACGATCGAGTGGGAATAGCAGCGATGACCAGAAAGACCGGCCGCCAGTTTTTTGCCAATCCGGGCCCGACCAACATCCCCGACTCCGTGCTGCGGGCGATGGACCGGCCCACGATCGACTTCATGGACCCGGAGTTCGTCGAGGTGTTCGAGGCCGGGGTCGCTGGGCTGAAGCGGGTGTTGCGCACCTCGGGCGACGTCTTCCTATATACCGCAACCGGCCATGGCGCCTGGGAGGCGACGCTGGTCAATCTGTTCTCGCCCGGCGATGTTGTGCTGATCGTCGAAACCGGCTGGTTCAGCGAGGGCTGGGCCGAGATGGCGGTGAAGTTCGGCCTGCAGGTGCAGACCGTCGCGGCCGACTGGAGGCGCGGCGTCGATCCGCAGGCGGTGGCGGCGGCGCTGCGGGCCGACACCGGCCATGCGATCAAGGCCGTGCTCGCCGTGCACAACGAAACCGCGACCGGCGTGGCGCTGCCATTGCCGGACATCCGCGGCGCGATCGATGCGGCCCGGCATCCGGCGCTGTTGCTTGTGGACACCATTTCGTCGCTCGCCTCGCTCGAGTTCCGCATGGACGACTGGGGCATCGACGCCGTGGTGGGCGGCAGCCAGAAGGGGCTGATGCTGCCGACTGGATTCAGCTTCACCGCGGTGTCGCCCAAGGCCATGCAGGCGCACGCCTCCGCGCAGTTGGCCCGGCATTATTTCGACTGGACGGTGATGCTCAAGCGTCCGCTGCGTAGTTTCGTCGGCACCGCGCCGGTCGGGCTGTTCTATGGGCTGCGCGAAAGCCTGCGCCTGATCGAGCTGGAGGGTCTGGACCAGGTCGTCGCGCGCCACCACCGCTTGGCCGAGGCTGCCCGCCGGGCCGTGCGGACCTGGTCCGGCAACGATGGCCCGCAGCTTTTTTGCCTCGACCCGGCGCGGCTGTCGGACAGCGTGACGGCCGTGATGATGCCCGACGGCTTCAACGCCGATGCGGTCCGGCGCACCGCGCTGGACCGGTTCAACGTATCGACCGGCGGCGGGCTGGGCCGGCTCGGTGGCAAGGTGTTCCGGATCGGCCATATGGGCGACCTGAACGAGCCGATGGTGCTGGGAACGCTGGGCGCCGTGGAGATGAGCCTGCGCATCAACGGCGTGCCGCACGGCAAGGGCGGGGTGGATGCAGCGATGGATTGGCTCGCCGCCGCCTGAGGCCGTCGACGCGAATCGACAAGCTCTCGTAAGATTTGGCCGCTGCCCGAGTCGTTCGACTTATGGGCGAGCGCGGCCACGAAAAGCTTGCGCGCCGGTGTTCCGGACCGGCTAAGACTGTGGCGCCATCGTCACAATAGTGTGTTGCTGATGCGCGACGAACACCACGGGTGGTGGGTTGCGTTGCGGCCAAGTGACCAGATGTAGTAGCCTGCGCAGATGAACATGACCAACGCAGGAGACCCAACGGTGCTTGACGCAGTGCAGATGCAGGGCCGACACCAGGTCCGGATGGACCGGTCGCGGGACAGCCTACTGACGGATTTCGGCCGCGCGACGCTCGACGACCGCTACTTGATGCCCGGCGAAAGCTACCAGGACCTGTTCGCCCGCGTCGCCAGCTACTACGGCGACGACG
>CAXTJW010000185.1:0-7286 GCA_964244305.1 uncultured Acetobacteraceae bacterium | reverse complement strand
TGGACAAGCTGCGCCAGGGCCTGTGCGTGTTCGACGGACAGTGGCGGCTGTCGCTGTTCAACCGCCGCTACGCAGAGATGTACGACCTCCAGCCCAAGGATTTGTGGATTGGCATGACGCTGGAGCAGGTCACGGACCTGCGCTATGCCGCCGGCACCGGACCGGAGATGCCGAAGGCGGAGTATCTGGCCTGGCGCACTCCCATCCAGGTTTCGAAACGCGTGGTGGAGAGTGTGGTGACCCTGCGCAACGGCAACATGCATGAGATCCATCATGAGCCAACGGCGGATGGCGGCTGGGTCGCCACCTTTGACGATATTACTGAGCGCCGCCGGGTTGAGCGGCGCATCCAGCATATGGCGCACCACGACGCCCTGACCGGCCTGGCCAATCGCGTGCTGTTCGCCGAACATTTGGACACCATGGTGGAAGGGTTGGGCGGCACGGCGGAAGTGGTGGCGGTGCTGTGCCTGGACCTCGACAGGTTCAAGCAGGTCAACGACACCCTGGGCCACCCGGCCGGGGACGAACTGTTGCAGCATGTGGCAGCGCGGCTGCGGGAGGAGGTGCGCCCAACCGATACCCTGTCCCGGCTGGGCGGGGACGAGTTTGCGATCATCCTGAACGGCCTGCACGACCCTGGAGAGGCCGCGAGCTTCGCCGACCGGGTGATCCGAGCCATGTCCGTGCCGTTTCAATTGACGGCGCAGACGATGACGGTCGGCGTCAGCATCGGCATCGCCCTATGCGACGGCGCCGCGGTCGCCGCAGGCGAGACACGGCCGGACGCGGATGGCGTGCTGCGCTGTGCCGACATGGCGCTGTATTGCGCGAAGGCGGAGCGACGGGAAAGCTACTGCTTCTTCCAGCCCAGCATGAATACGCGGCTGCATCGGCGGCACTTGATGGAGCAAGACTTGCGGCTGGCGTTGGCGGAAGGCCAATTCCTGCTGCACTACCAGCCGCAGTTCGACCTCGCCACCGGCCGAATGACAGGGGCGGAAGCGCTGCTGCGCTGGCTCCATCCGAGCCAGGGCATGATCTCGCCCGGCGAGTTCATCCCACTATGCGAGGAAACCGGCCTGATCGTGCCGGTCGGCGAGTGGGTGCTGCGGGCTGCGTGCGCACAAGCCGCGCAGTGGCCGGGGGTGCGACTGGCGGTGAACCTGTCCCCGATCCAGGTTTGCTGTCCAGGGCTGGTGGCGGTGGTGGCGGAGGTGCTGCGCGACACCGGGATGGCGGCAGGATCGCTGGACCTCGAGATCACCGAGGGCACGTTGCTGCACGACACCGCGCATACGCTGGAGACCCTGGGCGGTATCCATGCCCTGGGCGTCGGCATCGTGCTGGACGACTTCGGCACGGGATATTCCAGCCTGGCTTACCTGCGGCGATTCCCATTCGATAAGCTGAAGATCGACCATGGCTTCGTGGCGCACGTGAAGGAGGACGCGGGCGCTGCCGCCATCGTCCGGGCGGTGGCGACGCTTGGGCGGTCCTTGGGGATGCGGGTGACGGCGGAAGGAATCGAGACCGCGGCACAGCTGGCCCGCCTTGAAGAGCTTGGGTGCGATGAGGGGCAGGGTTACTTCCTGGGTCGGCCTATGACGGGAGCGTGCTTGGCGAGGCTCCTGGCCGCGCATCGGCAGCAGTCCGAAATCAAATCGGAATTTTCGAACGTGGGGTGACGCTCCGGGTTTGCTGCAATGCAACGACGCAGAATCACCGTCGAAAAAAGACCGGGACGTCCTGCCACCGTCCTCAGGGCGCGGCGGTGGGCCTGAAGATTTGCCGGGTTTGTTGCGTTTACGTCGAACCTGGCCCTGCCAGCCGCCGCTTAAGCCGTCCGGCGGATCATTCGGCGGCGCCGCTCGGTCGGTTCGGCACTGGTGGCGAACTCGCTCGACTACCTGGCCACATAAAGTATCGTCTGAAATCACGTCGGCGCAATAGACTAAACTTGAATAACATTCACAAATTATTATCACTCTTCAAGAATATAATGCATATATACAGACGTGTTTTAGTGTGTTTCTGATTTCGCCGCTAGTGTCGCTTCATTTGACGGACAGACACATTGCCTATCTCATCGCCAGGTCAGCCGGCATCACTGTGCCGTCAATTCGGGTTTGACGGTCGGCCTGCCTGGTCTTGGTCCTGGCTCTACTTTGGTCGAAGGGGATCATGCTGCGTGCAAATGGCTTTTCCCTTATGAGCGGCGCGCTACCGAATGCGCGCCGAACGTTGCAACACGGGTTGCAGGTTAATCCTATAAGCAAAAGACAATATCATTATGATATCAAGCGTCACTCTATTATGAAACGACTGTATATATAACGTACGAGTATATTCTTTGGATCGCCACCACCGCGTACGGGGTGCATATAATCGAAGAGACCATCTATGACTGGCACGGATGGATTCGGCGGGTACTCAAGTTAAACGCCGAATGGAGCAAACTCTACATGGTCAATGCTTTCGTCATTGTGTTGGGCATCAGCTGCGCGATGGTGGGATGGCGGCTGCCTGTGGCGGCACTGGTTTTCCTGCCTTCATGCTGGTCAACGCCGTCCTTTTTCAGATCACTCCGGTCGTCGTCACGCGGATTTTCTCGCCGGGTCTGTTCACCGCCGTTACTTCGTTTCTGCCTGTTGGTTGTCGGGCCTACTGGGGCGCATGGCGCGACGGCATAATCACCGCGGGAACGGTCATCATTTCTGGCACGTTGGGCCTCTTATTGATGACGTTCCCCATTGTCCTGCAAATAACGAAGGAGAAGCCAATCTTCCGGCAAGACAGTGGACCGGCCTAAATGGAAACGACGCCTCACCCCCACGCGACCTGCACGCGCTCAGCTGCGATCGAGCAGGGCCAGGGTGTCCCGCAGCATGCCAAGGGCGGCGACGCCGGCGAGCGTGTATCGGGGCCTTAATTTCCTGCTGCGGCAGAGGCTGGCGCACTGCCCGGAGACCGCGGACGCGTATGTCGCATGCGGGCACCCTGACCGCCCGCACGCGGGGCAACTCCTGCTCTATTGGCGGTGCGGCATGGTGGCCGAGATCGAGAATGAACATGTGGCGGCTGCAACCGCGCAACGCGGCCAACGCTTCGGCTTTACGCTCGATCAGCCCATCCTCGAGCTGACCGGCGTGTGCAAACCCTGCCCGGGCTGAGCACACGCGCACTCAGAACCGCTGCGACAGCCCGGCCAGGATCGCCCGGCGCAGCCCGTATTGCGGGTTGCCGACGCCCAGCCCGCTGCCGTCACGCAACTGATACTTACGGTCCAACAGGTTGATCACGTCCAGCCGCAGCTCCGTCCCGCGGCCATATCCGCCAAGCGCGCTCGCGTCGATCTTCTGCACGGCCGAGAGATTGACGGTGTAATACCCGCTGAGCGCCCGGCCGTTCGGGATGTCCGACGCGCTCGCGCGCAGCCCGCTGCCCACCAGCAGATCCGTCGACAGCCGCAGCGGGAAGGCGCTGCCGCGCCCCACGGTATAGGCAGCGCCGCCCGAACCGGTGAAGCGCTGGTCGTGGTCCTGATGGATATAGTGCTGGTTGATATAGTCCAGGTCGGCCTGGCTGAAATTGAACTGGCTGCTGACGATCCGCGTGCCGATGGCGCGGGAAATCGTGAGGTTGCCGAACAACGCCAGCGGTCCGTTGTCATAGGTGCCGGAGAACTCCACCCCCGTCACGTCGCCGCGCTGGTAGTTGAACGCGGTCAGCAGGATGGGCGAGCCGAACTGCCCCTCGTCGATCAGGTTGGTGGCGCGCTTGTAGAAGCCGTCCACGCCGAGCGTGAGGCCGGGGATCACCACCTGCTGGATGCCGGCATCGAAGTAGTGCGACCGCTCGGCCTTGACCGGGTCGCTTTGCAGCACGGCGGGCTGCGCCGTGGTGCCGAGGACGCGGGTGATGGTGGCGTTGCCCACCAACTCGAACGGCGGCGGACTGAAATAGCGGGCATACCCCCCGTGCAGCGTCGTACCCTCGAACGGTTTCCACACCACGTTGACCCGGGGGCTGAGCTGCGCCTCGTGGGTATATTCGTCCACCACGTCGGCTCGTGCGCCGTAGTTGAGGGTGACCCTCGGCAGGATGCGCCACTCGTCCTGCAGATACACGCCATAGAAGCCGCCGGTGCGGGCGTTCTTGTCGATGATGGATACGGGCTGGTCGCTGGTCTGCACCCCGAATTCATCCACCGGCAGCACGGAATTCGTGACGCCGCTGGTGGTGCGCTCGATCTGCGCCAGGAAGCCGCCGCGCAGAGTGTGCGCCTCGTTCACCCGCCAGCTTGCGTCCGTCTGCACGCCCGTGGAGGTGATCTGCCGCCGGGCGCTCTGGGCATTGCCATTGAACAGCAAGTCGCCCAGCGGGTCCGGCGAGTAGCGCAGGCTGCTGTAGCGGCTATACACCGATGCCTGCAGGTCGACGGCGCCGGTCTGTTTCTGCAGGCTGAGGATGCCGAACTGCTGGAACTCGGTCTGCCGCTGGCGGAGGGTGCTGCTGTCGAAGTCGGACCGGCCGTTCACCGTCAGGCCGAGGCCGGGCGCCTGGCCGCTTTGCGTCGGGATGCGGAACTCGCCGAACGACGTGCCGGTCATGGCGGTCAATCGGGTGGTGTCGTCGATGATGCCGCTGATGTAGGCGAAGCCGCGGCCCTGCTGCGTCTGGTCGTTGGTAGCGTTGAACCGGCTGGTCGGGTTTTCGATGCCGATGTTGCTGCGCTGGTATTCACCGGTGAAGAAATAGTCGATCGGACCCGTCCGTCCGCCATATTCGAAGCTGGGTAAGGCCAGGCCGCGGCTGCCGCCATAAAGCGACACGGTGGCGCCTGGGCTGTTGATGCCGGTCTTGGTCTGGATGTCCACGACGCCCGCGGTGCGAAAGCCATATTGCGCGGGCAAGGCGCCGGTCAGCAGCGAGACGGAGTTGGCAAAACGCGCCTGCAATGTGCTGGCGAAGCCGGCCAGGCCCTCGGGCAGCTGCACGCCATTGATCCGGTATTGCACGTTGCGATGGTCGCCGCGAATGAACACGTTGCCGAACGCGTCCTGCACCACCCCGGGCGCGCGCAGCAGCACTTGGTTCAGCCCGGCATTGTCCCCCTGCGGCAAGGTCTCGATCGCGCTGCGGCCGAAGTCGGTGCGGGTCGCGCCCAAGCTGGGCTGGATGCTGAGCCGGGCCGCATCCAGGCGGCGCGCGACGACGTCCAGGTCCGGCAACGTGAAATCCAGCGGCTGTGCAGGGTCGGCGCCAAGTCCCGAACGAACAACTGGAGCACTGGGTGCAGAGGCTGCGCCTGCCGCGGTCTGCGCTGCCGCCGGAAAGGCTGCCAAGCCTGCAGCCAAGCCCGAAGCGGCCACCAACGGCAACAGGCGTGGCGCGTATCCATCTTGGGACGACGTGGGCATAGGCGGCGCCTCCAGCTATCATTCGCCTGAACGTTATGATATAACATATCATGATTCGTCAACGGCCCTCCCGGGATCACGCAGGCCTTGACTCGGCGTTGGGGACGGAGGTGCTTCCGGGTCGGACGATCCATGGTCCATGGAGGACCGGGGACAGCAGCATACGGCGGCCCGGCGTTATCTTGGTTGGCGCCTCGCTCGCCCTTCATCTAGCGGTCGGAGTGGTGACTGTTCTCGCGATCCATCCTGCCCGTGTCATGGAGGAGGCGCCGCAGACGGTGGAGATGGTGTTCGATGCGGCCCCCGCGCCGCCGGCCCAAGCGTCAGCACCGACTGCAGCGGATGAAAGCCCGGGCGAACCGGCCCAAGCAGTGCAGGACACGCTTGCAGAGATGCCGCCTCAGCCACATCCGGCAGAGCCGCCCATGTCATCAGCCGCCGAACCGCTGCCTCAGCGGGCGCCATCCCAAGCTCCGTCCCTGGCTGAGCCCCCGCCAGCCGAGGTGGAGCCACCTCCGTCTGCCGTTGCGCGCATGCCCGAGCCGCAATCGCCGGAGCCGGCCAAGCCGGAAGAGCTGGATCGACAGGCGCCTCCCGCCCTGCCCCCGATAACGCAAGCACCCATTCCGACTACGCCGCCGCCCGTACGTCCGCAGCCACGGCCGCGACTGGCTCCGCGTGCTGTGCAGCAGCCCTCTGGACCAGCAGTGGCCGATACCCGACCCCGGACCGCATCGCTTGCCGAACCTGTGCGCCGGTCCTCGATGCCGCCGGGTGTTCCCACACCGGCACCGTTGTCGCCGATGACCGCGGCACCCGCTCCCTCCCCGGCCGCGATCGATGGGACGTGGCGCAACGCACTTGC
Organism: uncultured Acetobacteraceae bacterium; assembly: GCA_964244305.1. Lineage (GTDB taxonomy): Bacteria > Pseudomonadota > Alphaproteobacteria > Acetobacterales > Acetobacteraceae > CAHJXG01. Next base: position 998 of record CAXTJW010000185.1, on the reverse strand, counting down.
GACCTGGGTGCAGGCACGCAAGCGCTATCCGGATGAGGCACGCCGGCAAGGTATGGAGGGCCGGGTCGCTGTGCGCTTCACTATTGGCCGGGATGGCCAAGTGCTGGACACGCAGGTCGTGCAAGGCAGCGGCTCGGACCTGCTCGACCAAGCGGCGCTGTCCATGTTCCGCGGTGGACGCGCGCCACCGTTCCCCGCCGATATGGCACAGGCACAGATCACGACGACCATCTTCGTCCACTATCGCCTGGCGGAGTAGCTATCGGGATTACGAGCGGCGCAGAGGTCACCTGGATTTACGGTCTGCCCGTGCTGAACCTGGGTTGGGTGGATCGCAGCAAGGCATCGCGACGGGACACTTTCCGTGTCTCGTATGGGTTGTTCTTTGCTGTCCGAGACGATGGCGTGAGCGGGTCGTGATCCTAGCGAGACGAAGCGCCTCGTTCCTGTGTCCCGCTACAGCCTTGCCCGCGTGAGCACCCTCGGCCAATGCTAAAGGTTGAAGGCTTACCCCCTCGGTAACGGCGAGCTGATGCAGCCGAACTCGGATCGGCCCTAGCCATCCGTCGAGACCCGGAGATGGCTGAGAAAACGAGGGCCGGGGAGGAACTACGGCAGGACTCTAGTGGTCCGATCCCAATGCTTGGTTCCCACGCGTTAGGTGAACTGGTCCACCAAACAAAGGCTAATGGCGCAAAGCGGACGGATGCTGTTGTCTGATTTACACTATTAGGGCCGGTGTATCACTCTGGCAAACGGTCGTTTATCAAAATGATACACCAGCAATTTCTCTCGGGTTCTTCGTCGCTAGAGCGTTGGAGCTGTGACGATAGCATTGTCAGCTGCGTAACCGAGAGTCGCAGGATTTCCGTGATCTCACCAAGGCTGACGGTCAACGCATCGGTCGAACGGCGCCAATCTCAGATGGTGTCTTAACATGCCATCAGGCTGCGCGCACTCCCGCAACGAAGCTGTTGACTTCATTGGTGAGCTGCGCC
>CAXTJW010000184.1:0-7303 GCA_964244305.1 uncultured Acetobacteraceae bacterium | reverse complement strand
CTCTGCCCTGCTCAAGCCAGGTATACCATGTCGGCGAGATGTTCGCGCGCTGGGCAACCTCCTCGCGGCGCAATCCGGGGGTGCGCCGGCGTCCTCCGCCAAATCCAAAGGCCGCTGCGTCCATGCGTGACCGGCGATCGCGGAGGAACGTGCCGAGCAGGTTATCCGTCTTGGAAGACATACCGATCCTGTTGAAGCTTATACCATGATAAAGTCACTACTTTTACATGACCTCGTTTAGGACAAAGTGCGGCTCCGAACAACGTCGGAGACTTTTCATGCGGGTATTTTTGACAGGTGCGACCGGTTTCATCGGCTCGCGCATTATCCCCGAGCTGCTGGCAACCGGGCATCAGGTGCTGGGACTGACACGATCCGACGCCGGCGCACGGTCGTTGGCGGCGAACGGTGCCGACGCCCATCGCGGTGATCTCAATGATCTCGGCAGCCTGCGCGCCGGCGCGGAGCAGGCCGATGCCGTGGTCCACACTGCCTTCGATCACGAATTCAATAACTTCGTCGCGAACTGCGAGAAAGACCGACGGGCGATCGAGGCGCTGGGTGCTGCGCTCCAGGGGTCCGGTCGGCCGCTGCTCATCACCTCGGGTACCGGGATCGGCGATGCTGGTCCCGGACAGCCCGCACTGGAGGCCGTGTTCAACCCCAACTATCCCAACCCGCGGATCGCGTCCGAACAGGCCGGCAACGCGCTGTTGGAAGCAGGAATTGATGTCCGTATCGTCCGGCTCCCGCAGGTCCACGATACCGTCAAGCAGGGACTCATCACGCCATTCGTCGAGATCTCGCGCGAAAAAGGCGTCGTGGCGTACATTGGCGATGGTGCCAATCGCTGGCCAGCGGCTCATGTGTTCGACGTGGCGAAGCTCTATGCCCTCGTTCTCGATCACGGCCACCGGGGCGCCCGCTATAACGCCGTCGCCGAGGAAGGCATTACAGCGCGCGCCATCGCCGAGGTCGTCGCTGCAGGCCTTGACCTTCCGGCGGTGTCGCTATCCGCGGCGGAGGCGCCGGGGCAACTCGGATGGCTCGCAATGTTCGCAGGGCTCGACATGCCGGCGTCCAGCGCCTGGACGCGTGCACAGCTTGGCTGGCAGCCGACCGGGCCGGGATTGATCGACGACCTCAAGGCGATGGACTACTCGCTGTCTGCGGCCGCTGCATAATGGACGATCCTCGCTGACGGCAGCTTACGGTCTGCCGTCAGCGGGATCTCTGCGTCAAAGTTTGGGCAACTGACGTCGGCCAGCCGATGGTATGCCACGCCCGAAAGCCGCCGTCCGTCCGGTAAGCCTGCCAAGCCCGTGCTGCCTGCGCTTGAACGGCAAGAAGTGGTGGAAGACAGACGTGGTCGATGCCGCTAGCTGGGCCTCGCCGACCCGCTGCTTTGTGGCGCCCGGCAAAAGTCTAAAGGATCGACCCGGCCGACGGGCCGAGGAAATTAGGAGGAGATATTAAGGTGTCCGCTAGGTGCCATCCGCTAGGGTAAGCGACATGGGTCACAGCCTCAGCCATTGTCGATCTTGATATTGACTACGCGGATCGCGCCATTCACCGACTTGAGCGCCTGAATATCTTGGTTGAGGCCAGTGAGCTGATCGGGCGTGCCGATCAAGACGAGGATCGTGGGCAAGGCGAGGCGCTGAGCGCGCTCGATCTGGGCAAAGGAATCGCGGCGACGACGCAGTCGAACCACTCCAATCACCACCCGCTGTTCTGCGAATGCCGTCCGACCGACACGAGCGGCGGGAACCTGGATCAGGAGATCCGCTCGAACCGGATGGTCGGCATTTCCAACGATCGCTTCGCGGGAAATGGACGCTAAGGCGAGATCGCCGCTCTCGCGCAGCCAGTCTTCCAACCACTGCGCCAGCTTCGCCTCGGTTGTGGCCGGGCTTTCGCGCGAGAGCGGCCGCCAGACTGCGATCCGCCCTGCCATTCGATCGATCAGGCTATTGGCCGTAAAACCCGGTTCTGATGCTTCGCCCTCAAGGAAGCGAATATCGACTTGCTCAACCTCGAAGAAGCCCGCGAGAACGCTTAGACTGGATAGCCGCTGCCTCGTCTGGAAGCTCTGCATGGAGCTTCGTAGGCGGACGATGATGCTTCCGACGAAGATGCCGAGCACCTCGGCATCAGGGGCCAGCCCGCGAAGAGCGCTGAGCAGCCGCGCCTGATCCGTGATGGTCGGGAAAATTCCGGCAAAGCGGACCTCCCAAGTTGCCATGTGCCCGGTCGGCTCCGCCGCAGCCCGATCATAGAAGACTTCGCCAGCCAGAAGCTGATCGAACGAAGACAGCGGTGCCCGCCGGCCGCGCCGCACGGACAGAGTTCGGTAGAGATGACCAATTTCCTCAGTTTCTCCCCGCCGCCGCGAAAGTTCTTCGAACAAGTATGCCAGACCGAAGCGCGTTTCATACCAACTCCCGACTGCGGTGTCGGGGGCTAGCTGCGCGGCCACGTGCGCCAGCGACTTCGGCAGGGGATCGACTCCATCAAAGGGGGTAAGACCACCCATCCCAATGGCACTCACGGCCAGGAAATGGTTGCGAGTATCCTGCGCATATTCGAGGGCTTGCCGGGCTTCGTCGATAATGGACAGGATGCCCGCATTCGGGAGACCCACTGACTAGTCTTCAGTGCAGAGGTTGAAAAAATATTTCAATCAAAAACGGCGAGTTTTACCTTTATGAATATTAGCCTGCAGCTCGAATGTCGTGATGGCCACGACACTCACGCCGGGTTCTTCGCAATTAGTGCGATGAAGGCGCGGAACCATCTGCAATTTGAGAAACAAGTTTAACCCATGGAGTGTTACGATGCGCTGCGCACACTCCGGGGCGTCGAGCTCTTCGCTGAAGTGAATAACGAGATACAGGTCGCGCAGTGGCGCATCAAACTGGTCGCCGCCCTCATAGATCGCACTGCCGAACAGATAAGCGTCGCACTTCATCACCGCTTGGAGCTCGACAGCCCACTCTTTGCAAAGGTCGATCGCTGCAGCCGTTTCAGGTGTCCAATCTGCCATGACCCATTCATGCCCTGTACGATCGTGTGCGGCCCCTATCTGCCGACTTACGCGCGCATTGCAAGGCGATGTTACAGTCGCCATCGGCTGCGCATAAAAGGACGGCCGCTTTCAGAATCGCCAAGCAAGCGGCGGAATGGCCACTTTTAGCGCGTTGCAGCTAGCACGCCGCCATCTTGAAGGTCCGCTTATGAAATGGCAGATGGAGGTGCGAGCAGCCGACAAGGGTCGACTGCGGTCGAACGTTGCTTCGTTGCCAACGGCAGCCCCGCGCCCCGCTTTCTCGAGCCCTGACATTCTTCTCATGGCCGATCGAAGCCGGTCGGGGACGGGCATGTCAGCGGTGCGGCGACGTTGCAGGTATGCTCGCATATGCGGCTGCCCAGGCTCGCAAGCCCAGATGCAGGCCGATGTGTACGTCCGGCGCCGGAAAACACCGCCTTGTTCAGGCACCATATACGACACCTTGGCCCAGCGTGCAGGCATCGCATGCTTGACCCCTGGGCCACGAAGTCGTGGAAACTCGGCCCTGTGGCCTGCTACAACGCCTACGCCCTTGTTTTCAGCCCGGGAAATAACCGCTACCAAGCTCGCCGCCAAAAGCTCGGGCGCACTCGCCACGGCGATCACGACGGCGAGGTCTAACCCGGTCGACGGCGCCTTTATCCACCGCTGGTGCTCGCTCATTACCCTTTCCCCACCCATGCGCGCCAAAGTCGCCACTCAGCGACCCGTTCCCGCCACTCGCCGCAGACTGCTTTTCCTCCGCCGGACCTGAACCGTTCTGGCCAACCTGGAAGCGCCTGATCGGTTGCGCAGCGTCATTGTAAGCATTGGCGATACATGCTGGCGCGAGACCTGAGATAACCCACTACGACCGGTTGCTAGGTGGCGCCTTGAACACGGGGGATGGATCCACTCGAGACTAATTCCACCATCCCATGCCATCCGCAGACCAAGCATTGTACTTTACACACGAAAAGTTTATCAACCATAGGTAGATAAATGGCTCGGCTGGCACATTCGATTAGTTCGTCCGTAAACATGTATCAATGCCTGGCCCCGACTGCCGCATGGATCAGGAGCACCGGACCGATGAAGTTCAGCGTATCGGGTGCCGGCGCTTTCGGCGTGGGGCTGCACGGGTTAGCCGCCGATGGCGTCGCCGGCATGGAGCGCGTTCTGAACGAGGACCGCATCCGACTCGCCGTTACCGGGCTGAGCAGGGCCGGCAAGACAGTGTTCATCACCTCTCTGATCCAGAACCTGCTGGCGCTGGGCCAAGGGCGCGATACCCTGCCCAAGGTCACGGCCCGGCTGACCCAGGAAGGCGCCAGTCGGCTGCGCAGCGTCACGGTGATGCCCGCCGGCGCCGGCATACTGCCCTTCTTCGATTATACCGCGAAACTGGCCGACCTTGCGGCAGCGGTCCCGTCCTGGCCGCCCCGGACCGAGGACCTGGCGCAGATCTCGCTCGCCCTCGAAATCGAGCGCCCGACCTCGTTCGGCCGCCGGCTGGGCACCCGGCGGATCCGCCTCGACATCCTGGACTACCCCGGCGAGTGGTTGCTCGACCTACCCCTGCTCGCCCAGTCCTACGCTGCATGGGCAACGCAAACCATGGCCCTGCTGCGTGCCCCGCCGCGGCGGGAATGCTCGGGCGCGTTCCTGGCCTTCGTCGAGGACCTGCGGCCGGGCGATCGGGCCGAGGAAAGCCTGCTGCGCAGGGGCAATATGCTCTATCGCGAGGCGCTGCAGGCGTGCCGGACCGGGCATGGGCTGCGCTACCTGCAACCCGGCCGGTTTATCTGCCCAGGGCCGGGCAGCGACGCGCCGTTCATGTGGTTCTTTCCGCTCGATGTTCCGCCCGGCATGCCCAAGACCGGCTCGGTGGCAGCGCTGCTGGAGGAGCGGTTCACCGCCTATCAACAGCACATGCGGGCCAGCTTCTTCGACACACACTTTGCGTCCTTTGATCGGCAGATCATGCTGGTCGACGTGCTGGGTGCGCTCTACGCCGGGCAAGCCGCCTTCGAGGACACCGCGCGGGTGATCCGGGACCTCGCCGCAGCCCTGCGTTATGGCAACAATACCGTCTCCCGCACGATGGTTGCCGGCGCAATGCGCGGCTCGAGTCACCTATTGCCGTCAATGCTGAGCCGGGCCGCGGGCAAGGCCGCCGACCAGTTGGCGAACCGGCGCATTGAGCAGGTGGTGTTCGTCGCAACCAAAGCCGACCATGTCCCCGCGATGCGGCGCGAAAACCTGCTCAACCTACTTCGCAACCTAGTCAACGCGAGCAATGGAGGACAGGCCAGCATCAGCGCGGGCGTACACTTCCGTGTGGCCGCCTCGATCCTGTCCACCCGAGACGGCATTCGCCGGACTGGGGGAACGTCGGTCGAGGTCGTGGAGGGTGTCGTTCTCGGGGATGAGAGGGTCCGGCCATTCTTGATCGGGGACGAGCCGTCGAACGTGCCGCCGAAGAGTTTCTGGACAGAGCGTTACCTTGAGATCCCGGAGTTCCGACCGCCAGCTATCGACCCGCACCGCACCACCGGCATCGCGCATCTCAATCTGGACCAAGTGCTCGACGACGTGATCGGAGATCTTTTGTAATGTGGGGAATATCAGGCGGACCGCGCTTCCTTGACGAGGCCGACGATACGGCTGTGCCACGGCCGGCAGCGTCCATCTCGGGTGTGGTTCAGCCTGGCCCTGTTGCGCCGCGTTGCTTGGACGGCGGCGGGCACCACGGGGGTCAGCCTGGTGTCACAGGGCCTTGCCGACCATGTGCTTACCAACATGCCGCTGCTGAAGCACGTCGCCGGCGCGCTGCCGGGCACGGGCGCCGTAGCGGTGCGGCTCTACCGCCTCGCCGGCGTCACCGCTGAAACCTGCTCGCCGGTATCCTGAACTCAGTAAATCCGCCCTTCAAAATTCGAACCACCCTGCGCATTATTTAAACCTGCCAGATTTCCTACGCTCTTGTGATCGGAATATTATGGGTAGGTGGAAGCTGGTATCGCAAGGCGACGCAGCCCGCGAACCGCGCGAGTGTGGAGCAGGAAGGCCACGCCTGCCCCGCCGATTATCGCAAAGATGATACCGGAAAGCTGTTGGAAGAGGCGTGCGACAACGATGCAAAGAACGACGTAGGTCCAGCACCCAACCGTTACGTCTCGTTCGTTTGGGCCGCCCTGCCGCTTACCGATCCAAACGCCCACGAGGTAGGCAGCGCCCATCATAACGGGAGGAGAAACGATGCTAACGATGCCGCCACCCATCGCTGCACTGGAGACCATGCCGACAAACACGCCAGTTAACCCGGATGTCACCTGGGCGAGGAGAACACGGGCGAGATTGGCAGGGCTCTATGTCAACGGTCCACAATTATTACGGAACGTATATGATTAGGACATGTGTGTATAGGCGCGCTTCTGCTTCAATGATGCCCGCAACGCCTCACGAGCCATGGACGGGGTGCCTGCAAAAGGCGAAACTAAATATTTGAACTAGCGACAATCACACTGATCCGTTGTCGGCCTACGGTGGGCCGGAAGGGCTGCGATTTCAGTGTTGATAGGCCCTTGTCGGTTGTTGCAGGCCCTTGCCATGTCGCCCGAAATTAGACGTTGGCTGGGTGTTTAGCTTTCGCCAGGCGCCCGGTTCACGGTCACACCAATCGATCGGCCACCGCCTTCCCTTCGATTAGGGCGCGCATGCTGTCCGCCAGCAGCCGTGCCATGGCGACGCGCGTCCGCATGGTCGCGCTTCCGATGTGCGGCAGGCCGAACGCGTTCGGCAGGGTGCGGTAGTCCGAGGCGATCTGCGGCTCGTTTGCGAATACGTCGAGGCCAGCGGCAGCGACCTTGCCGCTCCTAAGGGCCGCGATCAGCGCGGCATCGTCGATGACGTCCCTGCGCGAGATGTTGGTGACGATCGCGCCGTCCGGCAGCAGCGCGATCGCCTCGGCCCCGATCAGCCCACGGGTTTCCGGCCTCGACGGGCAAGCGACGCACAGGAAGTCGCTGTTCGGCAGCAACCCGGCCACCGTCTCGTGGTAGCGCCCACCTTCGGCAATCGCGCCAGGCAGGCGCGTGCGGTTATGGTAGTGCACCTCCATGGCGAAGCCGCGTGCGCGCCGGGCGACCGCACGGCCAATGCGGCCCATGCCGCCAATGCCGAGGCGGCTGCCGTCAAGGTCCGTTCCCGGCAGCTGCAACGGCGTCCAGCCCGTCCAGCGTCCGCTGCGCA
>CAXTJW010000183.1:0-7360 GCA_964244305.1 uncultured Acetobacteraceae bacterium | reverse complement strand
CCATCGCCAGCGCCGAGGCGCGGACGCCGGAATGGGTGTAGGGGATGCCGAGCCAATCCAGCACGCCCTGGATCACCCCGTCCTCGCCGAACCGCCCGTGCAGCGCGTTGAACACCACATCGGGCTTGGGTCCCGACTTAGGATCGAGCGTCGCGACCAGCGTGGCCAAATCCGGACCAACCAGGACCGGCGTCACGTCGAACCCGGCGGTCCCCAGCGCCGCGATCACCTGGCGGCCCGAGGACAGGCTGACCTCACGCTCGGCGGAGATGCCGCCATACAGGACTGCGACGCGCTTCATAGGGGCCTGCCCCCCCGGTCCGCGACGCGCCAAGGGGCCGGGCCGGACGGGATGCCCATGCGCTTGATCTCCCATTCCAGCGTGACGCCGGAGGCCGCGTGCACGCGGCGGCGCAGCTCCTCGCCCAAGCCCTCCAGGTCGGCCGCCGTGGCGCCGCCGGTGTTCAGCAGGAAGTTGCAATGCTTGTCGCTGCACGCGGCGCCCCCGCGCACGAGGCCGCGCCCGCCGGCGGCGTCGATCAGCTCCCACGCACGCATTCCGGCTGGGTTGCGGAAGGTGGAGCCGCCGGTGCGGGCGCGGACCGGCTGCGTGGCCTCGCGGTTCCGGCGGATGTCGGCCATGCGCGCGGCGATGGCGGCGGGGTCGCCGGGTTGGGCGCGGAGGCGGGCGCGGACCACGACGGCGCCGGGCGGCAGGCTGGCGTGCCGGTAGGCGAAGGCGAGCGCCGCGGCGTCCATGCGGACCGGCTCGCCGGGGCGGGTGACGACCTCCGCCCAATCCAGGCAGCCCGCGATGTCGCCGCCATAGGCGCCGGCGTTCATGGCGACGGCGCCGCCGATGGCGCCCGGGATGCCCGACAGGAACTCGAGCCCTGCCAGCCCCGCCGCCGCCGCGTGCTCGGCCACCGCGGCGTCCAGGCAGGCGGCGCCGGCCATCACGCCGTCCCGCTCGATACGGATGTCGCCGAAGCCGCGGCCCAGGCGCAGCACCACGCCGTGGATGCCGCCGTCCCGCACGATCACGTTGCTGGCCGCCCCCAGCACCTGCACCGGCACGTCGTGCGGCAGCGCCGCGAGGAAGCCCGCGAGGTCGGCGGGGCTGGACGGACGCACCAGCGCCTCCGCTGGGCCGCCGACGCGGAACCAGGTGAAGGGGGCGAGCGGCGCGTCGGCCTGCACCCGGCCATGGATTGGCGGCAGGCGTCCGGATAGGCCCATCTGCTGCACGGCGGGGATCATCCGGCCCGCCGCGTGCTGGCGGCCTGCAGCGCCGCGAGTTCGGCCGGCAGGGCCGCCGCCCATTGGGTCACGGTCCCGGCGCCGAGGCAGATCACGAAGTCGCCGGGCTTGGCGATGGCGTGCACCATCTCGCCCAGATGCTCCGGCCCCGGCAGCGGCACCACGCTGCGGTGGCCGCGCGCGCGCAGCCCGTCCACCAGGCTGTCGCGGGAGATGCCGGGGATCGGCGCCTCGCCCGCCGCGTACACGTCGGCGACGATCACCGTGCCGGCGTCGTTCATGCAGGTGCAGAACTCCGGAAACAGCGATTGCAGCCGCGAGTAGCGGTGCGGCTGCACGACCGCGAGCACGTCGCGGGCGCCGGCCTGGCGCGCGGCCTTCAGCACGGCGGCGATCTCGACCGGGTGGTGCCCGTAGTCGTCGATCACGGTGATGCCGCCGGATTCGCCGGTTTTGGTGAAGCGCCGCTTCACGCCGCGGAAGCCGGCGAAGGCGCTGCGGATCGTCGCCTCGTCCACGTCCATCTCGATGGCGATGGCGACGGCCGCCAGCGCGTTCTGCACGTTGTGCTGGCCCAGCATCGGCAGCCGGAACGGACCCATGCGGCGGGACTGGCCGCGCCCGCGCCCGGCCGCGACGACCTCGAACGTCGCGCCGAGCTTGTCCATCAGCAGCCGCTCGGCCCGCACGTCCGCCTGGGGCGAGAAGCCGTAGGTGATCACCCGGCGGTCCGACAGGCGCGGGATCATCTGCTGCACGCCGGGATGGTCGATGCACAGCACGGCGAAACCGTAGAACGGCACGTTGGCGACGAACTGGTCGTAGCCCGCCACCATGGCCTCCGCCGTGCCCCAATGGTCCAGGTGCTCGGGGTCCATGTTGGTGACGACGGCGATGACGGCGGGCAGGCGCAGGAAGCTGCCGTCGCTCTCATCGGCCTCCACCACCATCCACTCGCCCTCGCCGAGCCTCGTGTTGGAGTTGTAGGCGTTGATGATGCCGCCGTTGATCACGGTGGGGTCCATGCCCGCCGCCTCCAGCAGGCAGGCGACCAGGCTCGTGGTCGTCGTCTTGCCATGCGTGCCGCCGACGGCGACGGCCCATTTCAGCCGCATGAGTTCCGCCAGCATCTCCGCCCGGCGCACCACGGGCACCAGGCGCGCGCGGGCGGCGGCGACCTCGGGGTTGTCGCGCTTCACCGCCGTGCTGACCACCACGACCTGCGCGTTGGCAACGTTCGCCGCGTCGTGCCCGATGGCCACGGGGATGCCGGCGTCGCGCAGCCGGCGCACGTTGGCGTTGTCGCTGATGTCGCTGCCCTGCACGGCGTAGCCCAGCGTGTGCAGCACCTCGGCGATGCCCGACATGCCGATGCCGCCGATGCCGACGAAGTGGATCGTGCCGATGCCGAGTGGCAGTGCCCTCACGCGCGCGCTCCTTGCAGGTTGATCTGCGCCATGTGCTCGACCAGGTTGGCGAGCCGGGCGGCGGCGTCGGGGATGCCGGCGCGGGCGACTTGCTGCGCCTGTTCGGCCAGCTGGGCAGGGAAGGGCAGGCGGGCGGCCAATGCGTCGGCGAGCGCCTGCGGGTTGGCTTCGAATGTGGCCTGCTGCAGCACGCCGGCGCCGGACGCCGCGGCATTCTGGGCCTGGTGCTGGTCGATCGAGCCCGGCAGCGGCACCAGCAACGCGGGCCGCCCCACGACGCAAAGCTCCGCCACCGTGCTGGCCCCGGCGCGCGCCACCACGAAATGCGCCGCCGCGAGCCGGGCGGCCATATCGGGGAAGAACGCCGCCAGCTCGGCCTGGACGCCCTGGGCGGCATAGGCGGCGCGCACGCGGTCGAGGTCCTCGGGCCGGCACTGCTGCATGATCCGGAGCCGGGCACGAAGGCTGTCCGGCAAGAGGGCGATGGCCTGGGGCACCGCGTCGCTGAACACCCGCGCGCCCTGGCTGCCGCCGGTGACGAGCAGGTTGATCGGACCATCCGCATCGGGCGGCGCATAGCCCAGCCCGGCCATGGCGCGGATCGCCGGGCGCACCGGGTTGCCGGTCAGCACCGTCGCGAGGCCGGCAGGCAGGCGCGTGGTGTCGCCCAGTCCCAGCGCCAGCCGATCCGCGAACCGCGCCAGCGCCCGGTTGGCCCGGCCGAGCACGGCGTTCTGTTCATGCAGCACGACCGCCGGCCGCTGCCGCAGCATGCGCGATGCCAGCACGGGAGCAACGCAGGGATAGCCGCCGAAACCCACGATCACGCCGGCGCCGAGCTTCGACAGGATGCCGCGGGCCTGCGCCGTTCCCGCCGCCATCGCCAGCGCCGCCTGGCCGGCACGCAATGCGCCGCGCCCGGCAATCCCTGCGCCACGCAACACGAACGTCTCGTGCCCGGTGAACACCGCCGATTGCAGCCCGCCACTGCGCGCGTCCGTCATCAGCGCAATTCGGTGGCCGCGGGCGATCAGCTCGGACGCCAGCGCCTCGGCCGGGAAGAAATGCCCGCCGGTGCCGCCGGCGGCGATCACGATGGGACGGACGGGAAGGCCCCTCATGCGCTGCGCTCCCAGACCGGCTCGGCCCGGGTGCGCAGCCGGGTGAGCGCCAGCAGCATGCCGATGCTAAGCGCCACTGCCAGCACGGACGACCCGCCATAGGACACGAAGGGCAGGGTCATGCCCTTGGTCGGGATCAGGTGCAGCGAGCTCGCCATGTTCACGAACGCCTGCAGGCCGAAGCTGGTCACGAGCCCGCAGGAGGCCAGCACGATGAACAGGTCCTGCTCCGCCAGCAGCCGCAGCAGGCCGCGCAGCACGATGAAGCCGAACAGGCAGAGCAGGACCAGGCAGATGACCATGCCGAACTCCTCGCCCACCACGGCGAACACGAAGTCCGCGTGGGCGTCCGGCAGCACGTCCTTGACCCGGCCCTCGCCGGGGCCGCGGCCCAGCAGGCCGCCGTTGCCGAACGCCTCGAGCGCCGTGTTGACCTGGTAGCTGTCGCCCGACGCCGGGTCCATGAATCGGGTGATGCGGCTGCGGACGTGCGGGAAGAAGGTGTATGCGGCGGCGCTGGCGCCCACCAAGCCGCCGGCGGCGACGCCGACCAGCATCAGGTTCAGGCCGCCGATGAACAGCTGGGTGAAGAACACCGCCGCGATGACGGCCAGCATGCCCATGTCCGGCTGCGATTTCAGCAACAGGGCGATCATCACGAACACGCCGCCGGCCAGGAACATGCCGGGGAAGCGGCGCACGCGCTGGCCCTCGCTGAGCAGCCAGGCGGCGACGACGGCGAAGCAGGGCTTCAGGAACTCGCTCGGCTGCACCGTCATGCCGGGCACGGAAATCCAGCGGCGGGCGCCCTTGATCTCGACGCCCATGACGAGGGTGGCGGCGGTCAGCGCCACCGCCGCCACGCAGCCGAACAGCGCGAGGCGCCACACGCCCCGCGGCGACAGCAGCGACACCCCCACCACGAGCAGCCCGGCCAACGCCAGGAACACGACCTGCTTCAGGATGAACACGTCGCGCGACTGGTGCAGGCGCTCCGCCACCGCGGGCGAGGCCGCCAGCATCATGACGTAGCCGAAGCCGATCAGCGTGCCGACCGCGAGCAGGGTCCAGCGGTCCACCGTCCACCACCAGCGGCCGAGCACGGAGTCGTCGGAGCGGGACAGGGCCATCAGGCGCTCCGTGCAAGGATGGGGGTCAAGGCCAGTTGGCGGAACCGCTCGCCCCGCGCCTCGAAGCCCTCGAACTGGTCGAAGCTGGCGCAGGCCGGGGAGAGCAGCACCACGGGGGAGCCGGTGCGCGCCGCGGCGGCGCGGGCGGCGGGCACGGCGGCGTCCAGCGTGCCCGCCATAGTATAAGGTACGCTGGATTCGTCCAGCGTCCGCGCCAGCATCGCGGCGTCCCGGCCGATCAGCACGGCGTGGGCCACGCGGGGCAGCAGCAGGCGCAGCGCCTCGATCCCGCCGGCCTTGGCGATGCCGCCCGCGATCCACACCAGTCGGCCGTAGCAGGCGAGCGCCCGGGCGGCGGCGTCCGCGTTGGTCGCCTTGCTGTCGTTCACCCAGGCGACGCCATCCACCACCGCCACGCGCTCCTGCCGGTGCGGCAGGCCGGCGAACCCGGCGATGGCAGTCGCGACCGCCTCCCGCGGCACGCCGAGCGCCAAGGCCAGCGCGGCGGCGGCGGCGGCGTTCTGCGCGTTGTGCGGGCCGGGCAAAGCGGGGGCGCCGTCCATCGCCAGGATGGGTCCGTCGCCGTCGCGCAGCACGCCGTCGCCGCACCAGACATCGGCCGGGCGCTGGCCGGAGACCGTGACGACCCGTGGGCCGCATAGGCTGTGCGCCAGGCCGGCGCTGTCGCCGTCATCGACGCCGACCACCGCGAGGTCGCCCGCGCCCTGCCGGTCGAACAGATGGCGCTTCGCCGCGACGTAGCCGGCCATGTCGCCGTGCCGGTCCAGGTGGTCCGGGCTGAGGTTCAGCAAGGCCGCCGCGTCGAAACGCAGCGTCAGGAGGCGCTCCAGCATGTAGGACGACATCTCCAGGACATAGACTCCGCCGTCGCCCAAGGCCGGCAACGCCAGCGCGGGGACTCCCAGGTTGCCCCCCGCCGCGGAGTCGACGCCACTGCTGGATAGGATGTGTGCCAGGAGCGCTGTCGTGGTGCTCTTGCCGTTGGTGCCGGTGATCCCGACGAACCGCGCCTGGGACCCGGCGCGCACCGCCTGGAACAGCAGCTCGGCGTCGGACAGGATCGGGATGCCGGCCCGGCGTGCGGCCTGGGCCGCCGGGTGCGGCGCGGGCAGGCTGTGCGGGATGCCGGGGCTGAGCACCAGGGCCTCGAACCCGGCCAGGCCGAGCGCCGGGTCGTGCAGCGTCAGGCCGGCGGCGGCGCGCGCCTCGGGCCGGTCGTCCCAGGCGGCAACCTCGGCGCCCATGGCCAGCAGGGCGCGCGCCGCCGGCAGGCCGTTGCGGCCCAGCCCGACCACGGCGAAGCGGCAGCCGGCGAACAGGTTGGGCGGAAAGGCGCTCATCGGATCTTCAAGGTGGCCAGGCCCACCAGCGCCAGGATCATCGAGACGATCCAGAAGCGGATCACGATCGTCGGCTCCGACCAGCCCTTCTTCTCGTAATGGTGGTGCAGCGGCGCCATCAGGAACACGCGGCGCCCGGTGCGCTTGAACCAGAACACCTGGATGATGACGCTCACGGTCTCGACGACGAACAGCCCGCCGACGATGGCCAGCACGATCTCGTGCTTGGTCGCCACCGCCACGGCGCCCAGCGCGCCGCCGAGCGCCAGGCTGCCGGTGTCGCCCATGAACACAGCCGCCGGGGGCGCGTTGAACCACAGGAAGCCGAGGCCGGAGCCGACGAGTGCTGCGAGGAACACGCCCAGCTCGCCCACGCCCGGCACGGGATGGAGCTGCAGGTAGTCCGCGAACACCCGGTTGCCGACGAGGTAGGAGATCAGCGCGAACACCGCCGCCGCGATGATCGTCGGCACGATGGCGAGGCCGTCCAGCCCGTCCGTCAGGTTCACCGCGTTGGAGCTGCCGACCATGACCACCATGCCGACCAGCGGGAACAGCAGGCCGAGCGGGATCAGCAGCTCCTTGAACACCGGGACCGTCAGCGCGGTGCCGAGCGGCTCCCGGGTCAGCGCGGAAATCCAGACCGCGCAGCCCAGCCCGAGCAGCAGTTGCGCGGCCAGCTTGCCCCGCGCCGACACGCCCTTGGTGTTGCGCCGGGACAGTTTCAGGAAGTCGTCCATGAAGCCGATCATGCCGTAGCCGAGCGTCAGCAGCAGCACCGCCCAGACATAGCCGTTGCGCAGGTCGGCCCAGAGCAGGGTCGAGGCGGTGAGCGAGGCGAGGATCAGCACGCCGCCCATGGTGGGCGTGCCCTTCTTCTCGATCAAATGCCGGGCGGGGCCGTCCGTGCGGATCGGCTGGCCGCCGCGCTGCACGGAGGCGAGCCAGCGGATCACCATCGGCCCCAGCAGGAAGCTGATGAACAGCGCGGTGAGGCACGCAGCACCCGCGCGGAAGGTGATGTAGCGGAACAGGTTCGCCAGAATGAACTGCTCGGGGGA
>CAXTJW010000182.1:2587-7395 GCA_964244305.1 uncultured Acetobacteraceae bacterium | reverse complement strand
CACGTGGTGCTGGACGACGTGAACCTGAAGCTCAATGCCGGCGACGTCATGGCCATCATCGGCCCGAGCGGTTCCGGAAAGAGCACCTTGCTCCGTTGCGTGAACCTGCTGGAACGGGCCACCTCGGGCCGGGTCACCTTGGCCGGCGTGACGGTGGAGGCCGGCAAGCCCACCCCACGCAAGGACCTCCTGCAACTCCGGCGCGCTGTCGGCATGGTGTTCCAGTCCTTCAACCTGTTCCCCCATCTGACGGTGCTGCGCAACATCAGCCTGGCGCAGGAGCGCACCATGGGGCGCAGCCGCGCGGAGGCGGAGGCGGTCGGCATGCAGCTGCTCAAGCGCGTCGGGTTGGCGGACAAGGCCAAGCAGTATCCGGCCCGCTGTTCGGGCGGACAGCAGCAACGCATCGCAATCGCGCGGGCGCTGGCGCTGGAGCCGCAGGTAATGCTGTTCGACGAACCCACCTCCGCGCTCGACCCGGAACTCGGCCTCGAGGTGCTCGCCGTAATGCGGGAACTGGCGGATGGCGGGATGACGATGATCGTCGTCACGCACGAGATGCACTTCGCCGAGAACGTGTCCAACCGCGTGCTGGTCATGGCCGACGGCAAGATCGTCGAGGAAGGCGCGAGTGCGGACGTGATGCGCAACCCGCAGAGTGCCCGCGCAAAACGGTTCCTGAGTGCGGTCAAGGACCGTTGACCATTCTGGAAGACCTCTCGACCGTCATCGTCGGGATACCATTCACCCTCGCGCTGACGCTCGCCTCCTTCGTGTTCGGTGCGGTGCTCGGCTTGCCGCTCTGTGCGATGCGGATGTCCCGCAACCGCCTCGTCGGCCTTCTCGGGACGGCGCTGATCCTGACGTTCCGGGCCATCCCGCCGATCGTGTGGCTGTTCGTCATCTTCTTCGGGATCGGCTTCGGTTACTTGCAACTCGACCCGTTCAGTTCGGCGACGATCGGCCTCGGCCTGATCACCGCGGCCAATATGGCTGAGATCTATCGCGGCTCGCTTTCCGCCATCCATTCGGGGCAGTGGGAGGCCTCCACCGTGCTGAACCTTTCGGCACGGCATAAATTCGTGGACGTCATAGCGCCGCAGTTGGCGCGCATCGCGCTGCCCTCGGCCACAACCTACGTGATCGGGCTGATGAAGGACACCGCCGTCGCATCGGCGATCGGGGTGCACGAGGTCGCCTACGAGGCATACCACCTGTCGCAGCAGACGTTCCGCGGGTTGGACATCTACGCGGCCGCGGGCCTGCTCTATATCCTCATCAGCCTGCCGATCGCCTGGTTGGCGCGCTGGACCGACGCCCGGCTGCGTGCAGCGGTGGCTCGGTGACCGACGTCCTCGATTTCTGGGGCGAATGGTTTCCCGACCTGCTCAGTGGCTTCGTCATCAGCCTGGAGGTCACGGCGGCCTGCCTGGTGCTGGGAATCCCGCTCGGACTTATGCTGGCGCTCGCCGTCCAGTCGAAATCGGCCGCGCTCCGCTGGACGGCGCTGGTCATCGTCGAGATCGGGCGCGGCACTCCAGCCCTTATTCTGCTGCAGTTCGCCTATTTCGGCTTGCCGACGGCGGGGGTGACGCTGACATCCTTCACCGCGGCCAGCCTTGCCCTGGCATGGTGTACCGGCGCCTACACCAGCGAGATCATCCGGGCCGGGCTGGAAGCCGTTCCGGCTGGCCAGCAGGAGGCCGCCCAGGTAATCGGCCTCAATCGGCTGGACGCGCTCCGTTACGTGATCCTGCCGCAAGGTCTTCGCGTTGCGGTGCCTGCCCTGCTTGGCTTCTCGATCATCATGCTGCAGGCCAGCTCCCTGTGCTTCACCATTGCGCTGCCGGAGGTTGTCAGCCAGTCCTACATCGTCGGCTCGAACACCTTCCGATATTTGCCCGTCTTCCTGCTGGCGGCGCTCATGTTCGCCGCGGTGTGCATCCCGGCAACCATCCTGGTTTCCCTCCTCGAACGACGCCTCGGGCGGCATACTGCCTGAGATGGCCTACCGATCCACCTGCAACCCAAGGATTAGACCATGATCGTCCGTTTCCAGGCGCTCGTTCTTGCCTGTCTTCTGTCGACCGGCGGAATGGCGCTCGCACAGACCTGCACCCCCACCCATAACATCGACAAGCTAGTCACCGCCGGGAAGCTCACCGTTGCGATCTACGAGTATCCGCCGTTCTCCGTGACATCGGGCGGAGACATCGGCGGCGTCGACGGGGAGATGGTCAAATATCTCGCGAAGGCCACCTGCCTGACCCTCACCCCGGTCGTGGTCGACCCGGCCGCGACCATCCAATACGTCATCAGCGGCAAGGCCGACATCGCCGGCGGCGACTGGTATCGCACGGCGGAGCGGGCGAAGGTGCTCGGCCTCTCCGCACCGACCTATCTCGACCAGATGGGCATCTACTCCAAGGACGGCGTCTCGACCGTCGCCGCCATGATCGGCAAGCAGGTCGGCACCGTGTCGGGCTTCCTCTGGGTCGCGGACCTGCAGAAGCTGCTCGGCACCAACCTTCACCTCTATCCGAACCCGGTCGCCCTGGCGCAGGACCTGCAAGCCGGCCGGATCCAGATCGGCGTCGACAGCTACGGCACCGGCGCCTACGCGCAGAAAAAGGGCGGATACCCCGGCATCATCATCAAGGTGGCGCAGCCGGACCCGCGTGTGCTGGCGTCGACCGACGCGTCGCAGGCCAACCTGTTGTATTCCAAGGGCAACGCGTCCCTGGGCGCCGCCCTCGATGCCACCATTGCGGAAATGCACGGGAACGGCGAGATCGCGAAGTATCTGAGCTCGTTCGGCCTGGATCCCTCCGGCGCCGATACCGGCGCGGCGCGGCTTCAATAGACCGGGTCAAGCGGCCGGGCACACGTCGCCCGGCCGCAGCGGCTCAGATATCCTTCGCGAGGCGCAACGCGTCGAACATGGCGGCGTGGATGTTGCGGCTGGCGATCGCATCCCCGATCCGAAACAGGCGATACGTGCCGGCCGGGTTGGTCTCGATCGTCTGCGCCCGGCCGCCGAGAAGGGCCGCATGGTCCACCGCGCCCCCGTTGCACGAGCCCGGCTTCAGCGCCTCATAGAGCTCATCCAGAGGTATCGTGCCGTGCTCGACCACCACCTGGTCGACCCGCCGCTCTTCCCTTCCCTCGCCATAGTCGCTGCCGAGCACCGCCACCAGCTCGTTCCCCGCGCGGCGGACCGCGAGCAGCCGGGTGTTCATCGTCACCCTTACGCCCCGGCGGTGGAACACCCTGGCATAGGCCGCGTGGTTCAGCCCGCCGAGTTCTGGCGCCAGCATGCGTTCGGGCGTCACCAGCTCGACGCTCGCGCCGGCTTCCGCCAGCACCTCGGTCGCCTGCATGCCGGGATGGTTACCGTTGTCGTCGAACACCAGCACCCGGCCGGCGGCGGACACGGCGCCGCCCACCACGTCCCAGCTCGACACAACAAGGTCGTTGCCCTCGGCCAGCACCTCCGTATCCGGCGTTCCGCCGGTGGCGACGAACACCACGTCCGGCGCCAGCGCCATCACCTCCTCCGTCCCGGCATACGTGTTGAACCGCAGCGCCACGCCGAGCCGGGCCAGTTCCGCAAGCCGCCAATCCACGATGCCGATCAGCTCCCGCCGCCGGGCCGTGCGCGCGGCGAGCAGCACTTGGCCGCCGGCGCGTTCCGTAGCCTCGAGCACCGTGACGACGTGGCCGCGCTCGGCCGACACCCGCGCCGCCTCGAGCCCTGCTGGCCCGGCGCCGACGACGACGACCCGCAGTTGCGGGCCCTCGCTGCGCTCCACCGTGTGCGGCATGGTGGCCTCGCGGCCTGTCGCCGGGTTATGGACGCAGAGCGCCTCGTTGCCCTCGTAGATGCGGTCCAGGCAGTACGTGGCGCCGACGCAGGGACGGATCAGCGCCTCCTGCCCGCTCATTATCTTGCGAATGATATGCGGGTCGGCGATGTGGGCCCGCGTCATGCCGACCATGTCCAGCTTGCCCTCGGCGATCGCGTGCCGGGCCGTCGCCACGTCATTGATGCGCGCCGCATGGAACACGGGGAAGCGCGTCGCCGCGCGTACCTCCCCGGCGAAGTCCAGGTGCTGCGCCGTGCCCATGCCGTGGATCGGGATGACGTGGGACAGCGCGTTGTCGGTGTCCATGTGCCCGCGTACGATGTTCAGGAAATCCACCACGCCGCCGGCCGCGAAGCGCCGGGCGATCTCGATCCCGTCCTGCTTGGTGAGGCCGATATCCCAATCCTCGTCGGCGACCATGCGGACCCCGATGAGGAAGTCCGGGCCAACCGCATCCCGCATCGCCTTCAGGACGCGGACGGAGAACCGCATGCGGTTATCGAGGCTGCCGCCATACTCGTCCTCGCGCTGGTTGGTGGCAGGCGACCAGAACTGGTCCGGCAGGTGGCCGTAGGCATCGATTTCGAACCCGTCGAGTCCGGCCGCCTGGATGCGCTGGGCCGCGGAGGCGTAGTCGGCGACGATGCGGTCGAGGTCCCAGGGCTCGGCCGCCTTCGGGAAGCCGCGATGCGCCGCCTCCCGCACGCGGGAGGGCGCCAGGATCGGCAGCCAGTCCGCCTTGTTCCACGCGGTGCGGCGGCCGAGATGGGTCAGCTGGATCATCACCGCCGCGCCTTCTTCGTGACAGTCATCGGACAGCCGGCGCAGCCAAGGAACGATCTCGTCCTTGTAGGCCAGCAGGTTGCCGAATACGGGTGGGCTGTCGGGTGACACCACGGCCGAACCGCCGATCATCGTCAGCGCGATGCCGCCGCGCGCCTT
>CAXTJW010000182.1:0-2487 GCA_964244305.1 uncultured Acetobacteraceae bacterium | reverse complement strand
TAGGCAGCGCTGAAGCGTGAGGGAGTCGCGTAGCCGCAGGCGCCGGCAACCTGCGTGACCGGCAATGCGGACCTTTGCAACAGGATACGGGCGCGGTCGAGCCGCAAGCCGGCGGCATAGGCGGCGGGCGTCTGCCCGAGATGACGGCGGAACAGCCGCTCCAGCTGGCGCGGCGTCACGCCGACCGTGCGTGCGATCGCGCCAGCCTGCAACGGCGTGTCGATCGAGGCCTCCATGGCGCGCACTGCGTCGCCGACCCTGCCCTGCTCCAATGGGGCAGGCAGGGCGCGCTGCCGCTCCGTGCCGGGCCGCACGCGGTCCATCATGAACTGCGCCGCGATGGCGGACGCCAGCGCCGGCCCGAGCCGCGCCTCCACCATCGCCAGCATCAGGCTCAGAGGCGCCACCCCGCCGGTGCACGTCGCCCGATCCTGGTCCACGGTATAGAGATCACGCACGAATTCGATGTCTGGGAACTCTTCCTGGATCGGCGCCAGGTTTTCCCAGTGGATGGCGCAGCGCCGGCCGGTCAGCAGCCCGGCCTCTGCTAGGGCAAAGGCGCCGGTGCAGAGGCCCCCGAGCGCTACGCCGTCCCGCGCCAGCCGGCGTAGCCCGGCCGTCACCCGGCGATCCACCGCTTCGCGCACATCGACCCCGCCGCAAGCCAACAATAGGTCGGGCCGCTCCATGGACGCGAGCCGCATGGTCGGCTGCATCGCCATGCCGTTGCTGGCGACGGCCGGTGTTCCGTCCGGCGTCACCAGCTGCCACTCATAGAGCAGGGCACCGCTCAGCCGATTGGCCATGCGCAGCACCTCGATGGCATTGGCACATGCGATCATCGAGTAGTTGGGCAGGGTCAAGAAACCAAACCGGTTGATTGCGGCCAGGTCCATCGTTCAGCGGTCCACGACCAGGTCGCTGGTGGGCCGGGCGCAGCAGAGCAGGGTCATACCCGCATCGACCTCGCGCTGACGAATGCCGCCGCCGTGGCGCAGCTCGACCATCCCAGACAGCAGGTGACTCTTGCAGGTCCCGCACACGCCCTTGTTGCAGGCGGAAGGCAGCCGCAGCCCGGCCGCACGCGCCGCGGACAGCACGGTGCTGCCTGAAGGGCATGCCACCGTGCGGCCCGATCGCGCGAACGCAACCGTGAACGTCTGCTGCCCGTCCAAGAGTGCCGCGGCAACCGGCTGGGGCAGCGGCGGGTCCGGCGCGGCGAATTCGAAGCTCTCCTCGTGGTAGCGCGCGCCGTCGAACCCGGCTGCGTCCAGCATGGCGCGGACGGCCGCCATGTAGGGAGCCGGGCCACAGCAGTGCACGTCCCGCGTCAGCAGGTCCGGGACGAGCGCCTGGAGCAAGCCGGGCGAAAGGCGGCCGCGCAGCCCGTCCCAGGCAACCCCCGGTGGCACCGCCTCCACAATGCTGACGCGGGCAAAACCTGGGCGGCGGGCCATTGCGGTCAATTCGTCGGAGAACACCAGGTCGGCCGGAGTACGGGCGCTGTGCACGAACAGGATGTCGGCATCCGCTCCGAGATCGTGTGCAGTGCGGGCCATGCTCATCAACGGCGTGATGCCGGAGCCAGCCGACAGGAACAGGTGTCGCCCGGCCGGACGCGGCGTGCAGGTGAACGCGCCGTGCGGCCCGCTGGCCGACACCCGCACGCCTGGCCGCATGGCGTCGTGCAACCATCCGGACCCCACGCCGACCGGCGTTCGCTTGGCTGTGACCTCGATGCGGTGCGGCCGGGTCGGGGGCGAGGCAATGGTGTAGCAGCGCTGCACGCCGGCCGCCGCCAACTCGAACGTCATGAACTGGCCGGGTTGGAAGCGGAACAGTCGCGGCTCGGCTGCGGCGAAGACGAAGGTCGCGACGTCATGCGTCTCCGGGCGCACCGCCACGCAGACCAAGTTCTCGTCCCGCGCGGCATCCCAGACCGGCGGCAGTGCCTCGATCACTCGCGCAGCCCGGCCGCCAGGCGCTGCAAATACCATTCGCAGAATTGCTCGACCAGGCCCTCGGTATGGGGCGAATACGGCCCGGGCTGGTAGGCGGGGCTGCGGACGCCGGATTGCGTGATGCCGACCAGCTCGGCATCCTGCCGGTTGGTGGCCTCCCAAACCGCGGTTAGGTTGGCCAGGTCGTAATCCACCCCTTCCACAGCGTCCTTGTGCACCAGCCAGGTGGTCCGCAGCAGCGTGCGGTCGGGTCCGAGGGGCAGGGCGCAAAAGGTTACGGCATGGTCGGCCATGAAGTGATGCCAGGAATTCGGCTGCGTCCAGAAGCTCAGCCCGCCGAGCTTCGGCTCCGCCAGCTCTCCAAGCAACCGCTTGCAGGCGGCCCGGGTGTCGGCGGTGTGGCTCTCACCGGCCTGGTCCAGCGGCAACCGTTCGGTTCGGAACCCGGTGGCTCGATCGGTCAGGCGCTCGATCCGGCGGGAGGGAAGGCCGGATCGCTCCCAGCGCGTGTGCATCTCCTCCACCA
>CAXTJW010000181.1:0-7396 GCA_964244305.1 uncultured Acetobacteraceae bacterium | reverse complement strand
CAAGGCAGGACCGCAAGGCCGGGCCGCGCACGCCGATCAGCGCCAAGCTGGTGGCGAATCTCATCACCGAAGCCGGCGCGAGCCGTGTGCTGACGCTCGATCTTCACGCCGGGCAGATACAGGGCTTCTTCGACATCCCGGTCGACAACCTTTATGCCGCGCCGATGTTCGCCCGCGATATACGGGCCCGGTTCGCCGGGCGCGACCTGATGATCGTATCGCCGGATGTGGGCGGCGTCGTGCGCGCGCGGGCCATCGCCACCCGGGTGAATTGCGACCTCGCCATCATCGACAAGCGCCGGGACCACGCCGGCGTGTCCGAGGTGATGAACGTCATCGGCGACGTGCGCGGCAAGGACTGCATCATCGTCGACGACATCTGCGACAGCGGCGGGACGCTGTGCAACGCCGCCGTCGCGCTCGCGAAAAACGGCGCCACGTCGGTCAGCGTCTACGTCACCCATGGCGTGCTATCCGGCAACGCGGCGCATCGCATCGCGTCGTCGTCGATCGAGAGCATGACCGTGACGGACAGCATCCTGCCCACCGAGGCGGTATGCGAGGCCGCGAACCTGCGGCTGTTCTCGATCGCCCCGATCCTTGCCGAGGCGATGCAGCGCATCTCGGACGAGAGTTCGGTCAGTTCGCTATTCGATTGATTTACCTGGAGAACACCATGAAGCTTTATTACACGCCCGGCGCTTGCTCGATGGGCATCCATATTGTGCTGGAGGAGATCGGCAAGCCGTACGAGCTAAGCAAGCTCGACATCCGCGCCGGCGAGAACATGCGCCCGCCATTCAGCGACTTGAACCCAAAAGGCAAGGTGCCGACGCTGCAGCGCGACGACGGGTCGATCGTGACGGAGTTCCCGGTCATCGCGCACTACCTCGCCACGACCAACCCGGAGGCCGGGCTGCTGCCGAAGTCGGACGAAGACGGGCTGCGCGGGGCCGAGGCGATGGACTTCTGCGTCGCCACCATCCACATGCAAGGGTTCGCCCGGCAGTTCCGCCCGGCCAACTACAGCCCGAACGAGGCAGATCACGACGCCGTAAAAGCCAAGGGCGTCGAGATGGCTCAAAAGGGCTTCGCGATCATGGACAAGGCGTTGGCCGGCAAGCAGTGGGTCGGCGGCGACTACAGCATCGCCGACAGCGCGCTGTTCTATGTCTCTTATTGGGGCGCCAAGCGGGCCGGCATGACCCTGCCGCCCAACGTCGCCGCGCATTTCGACCGCATGCTGGCCCGGCCCGCCGTGCAGCGCATGCTGCAGCAGGAAGGACTCGCCGCCTGATGCTGACCCAGCGCGCGTTCTGGTATTTGCGCCACGGCGAGACCGACTGGAACGCGCGCAACGTGTCCCAGGGCGCCGTCGACACCCCGCTGAACGACACCGGCCTGGCGCAGGCGCGCACCGCCGCGGGCATCTTGCGGAACCGCGGGATTCGTTCAGTGGTCTCCAGCCCGCTGTCCCGCGCCCGCACGACCGCCGACATCGTGGCCGAGGCGCTCGGCCTGCCGGTCGAGGTCGAGGACGGGCTGCGCGAGGTGGCGTTCGGCGGCCAGGAGGGCCAGCCGATGGGCGGATGGTTCGAGGACTGGGTCGCCGGCACCTTCACCCCCGAGGGCGCGGAGACGTTCGGCTCGCTCCAGGCCCGGGCGGTTGTGGCGATCAACCGGGCGCTGACGCGGGAGACGCCGGTGCTGGTGGTGGCGCACGGCGCGCTGTTCCGGGCGCTGCGGGTCGAGATGGGCCTGTCGCCGGACGTCCGCACGCCGAACGCGGTGCCGTATTTCTGCGAGCCCGGCGCGCCTTGGAGCCTGACGCCGGCGTCATAAAACATGCATTACAAGAAATGACATCGTATAGGGCCTTGTTCGGCGGCCCCGAATCCTGTTTGTTTCGATATCATGAGAATTTCGGTCCTGGGCATCGGCTATGTCGGCGCGGTCTCCTGCGGCTGCCTCGCCGCGTCCGGCCATGAGGTCGTGGGCGTCGACATCGCGGCCGACAAGGTCGCGATGCTGGCGCGCGGGCAGTCGCCGATCGTCGAAGAGGCGATCGATGGGCTGATCGCCGATGGCGTCCGCAACGGCCGGCTGCGCGCCACCACCGACATCGCCAACGCGGTGGCGCACACCGAGGTGTCGTTCATCTCGGTCGGCACGCCGAGCGGCCCGGATGGCAGCGTCAGCATGCGCGCAGTGGACGAGGTCGTCGCCGCCATCGGCCACGAACTGCGCGGCAAACACAGCGTCCATACCGTCGTCATGCGCTCCACGGTGCCGCCGGGGACGGCGGAGGACCGGGTCATCCCCACGCTGGAGCGGGCCAGCGGCAAGCGGCACGGCGAGGGCTTTTGCTATCTGTCCAACCCGGAGTTCCTGCGCGAGGGCTCGTCGGTGCGCGACTTCCATGCGCCGCCGTTCACGCTGATCGGCGCGGCGCCGGGCGAGGACGGGGCTGTGTTGCGGGAAATCTACTCCGGCATCGACGCCGCCGTGCACGTGGCGCCCTACCGCGTCGCGGAGTCGGTGAAGTACCTCGCCAACGCCTACCACGCGGTGAAGCTCGCCTTCGCCAACGAGAGCGGCGCGATCCTCGCCTCGCTCGGCGTCGACGCGCGGGCCGCGTTCCGGCTGTTCTGCGAGGACCGGGTGCTAAACATCTCGCCGGCCTATCTCACGCCGGGCTTTGCGTTCGGCGGCTCGTGCCTGCCCAAGGACATACGCAGCCTGCTGGCGCTGGCGGACCGCGCCAATGTGGCGGCGCCGTTCCTGCAGCAGGTGCTGCCCAGCAACCAGGCCATCATCGAGCGGACCTTCGAGGCCATCGCCAAGCACGGCCGGCAGACTGTCGCGCTGTTCGGGCTGGCGTTCAAGCAGGGCACCGACGACCTACGCGAGAGCCCGTTCGTCATCCTGGCCGAACGGTTGCTGGGCCGCGGCTACGGGCTGCGGATCTTCGACCGCTCGATCGAGGTCGCGCGGCTCACGGGCAGCAACCGCGCCTACATCGACCGCGAAATCCCGCATCTGGAGCGGCTGCTGGCGCCCGACCCGGCGGCGGCGCTCGATGGCGCCGGGCTCGTGGTGCTGGGGCATGTCGGCGAGGCCGACCGGCCGGCGCTGCTGACGGCGCTGCATGGGCATCGGGTGCTGGACCTCGCCGGCATCGCCGCGGTGCGCGACCACCCTGGGATCAGCTACCAAGGCCTGTGCTGGTGAGGCCACGGCTGCTGGTGGTGTCGCCGCGGTTCCTGTTCCCGCTCGACCAGGGCGGGCGCATCCGCACGGCGAACACGCTGCGCCACATGAAGGGGGGCGCGTTCGACATTACCCTGGTGTCCCCTGCCCCGGCCGACGCATGGCGGTTCCAGCAGCAGACCATCGCGGCCTGCGACCGGTTCCTGTCCTGGCCGGAGGCGCCGGTGTCGCGGCTGGGACGGGCGATGGCGGTGGCCGGGCGGCTGCCGGTCGCGGTCGCCACGGACGCGTCGGCGGCCGGGCGGGCGCTGGTCGCGGCGGAGCTCGCGAAGCGGCCCGACGCCGTGCTGGTCGATTTCCCGCACGCGGCGGTGCTGCTGCCAGACCGGTTCGCGACACCGTCGTTGATGTTCACCCATAATGTGGAGGCGGAGATTTTCGCCCGTCACGCCGAGGTGGCAGCGGGGCCGATGCGCCTGCTGTGGCGGGACCAGGCCCGCAAGATGCGCCGGTTCGAGGCGGCGACGCTGCAGCGTTTCGGCACCGTGATCGCCGTCTCGGCCCGCGACGCGGCGGCGTTGCGCGACGCCTATGGCCTGCGCCGGGTGGAGCCGATCGAGACCGGGGTGGACGTCGAGTACTACGCGTTCCAGCCACCCGAAACGGCCCCGTCCTTCGGCCCGGCGGAGGGCACGGTGGTGTTCACGGGCTCGATGGACTCGCGGTCGAACGTCGAGGGGGTCGAGTTCCTCATGCGCGAAGTCTGGCCGTTGATCCTGCAGGCACGGCCGCAGGCGCGCGCCGTCATCGTCGGGCGCAACCCGCCGGACGCGCTGGTCACGGAGGCGCGCGGGCGTGGCCTGGCGTGGGAATTCACCGGGTTCGTGAACGACGTGCGGCCCTTCGTCGCGCGGTCGCACGTCTATGCGATCCCGCTGCGGGTCGGCAGCGGGACGCGGCTCAAGGTGTTCGAGGCGATGGCGATGGGCCGGCCCATCGTCTCGACGGCGCTGGGCGTTGAGGGCCTCGCGGTCACCGACGGCGTGGATTACCTGGCGGCCGACACTGCGGCGGCGTTCGCGGCGGCGGTGCTGGCGCTGCTGGACGACGCCGATCGGCGCGCGGCCATCGCGACGGCGGCGCGGCGGCTTGTGGTCGAGCGCTTCAGTTGGGCGCAGGTGACGCGGCGGTTCGAGGCGATCTGCGCCGCGGTGCTGACGCCGGCGCTGGCCTGAGCCGGCCGCGGATTCGCACTCACGGCGTCGCGGCGGTCGGCATGACGAAGCGGCGGTAGAACGCGCCCAGGCCAATCAGGCTCAGCCCCAAGCCGAGGAAAGAGAGCACGCGCCACAACCCGCCCAGCCCGGCCATGTCGAACAGGAACACCTTCGCCGCAACCAGTGCCACCAGCCCGAGAGCCGCCAGGCGCAGCCCGCGCTGTCCGCTGCCCAAGCCCGCCGCCATCAGCGCGGCCCCGAGGGCGAGCCAAGCGCCGGAGTAGGCCCAGAGCTCGAAATCGCTGTCATCCGAGCCGACGAGGCCGAGCGCGCCGGGATGGAAGGCTTGCCGGACCTCGAGCGTGACCCAAGCGAAGGCTGCCAGCAGGGCATATGCCGTAAGCAGGCGGCGGGGTGCGCCCCCTTGCAGCGCCAGGCACGCCAGCGCCGCCGGAACCGCGTAGGCCGGCAGCAATGCGTTGGCGAGCAGCGACTGCCCGACCCGGGCATCAGTGAGGACGGGGTTGAACGCCAGCAGCGCCGCGCCGCCAAGCAGGGCCAGACCGCCCAGCAGCCGCCAGGCCGAGCCCAGCACGGCCCGGCCAGTCCGTAGATGCAGGCGCTGCAGCATTACCGCGAGACCGCCAAGCGCCGAGACCTGCAACGCCGCCTCGATGAAACCGGGATCGAACGCCGCGAGGCTGCCGCCGTTGACGCCATGGTGGATTTCGAGCGCGACCAGCAGTGCCGTGAAGACGCAGGCTCCGCCCTCCAGCACCGCCACCACCAGGTCGTCCATGCGACGGCGCAGCATCCAGGCAGCCAGCGCGAAGCAGGCCGCCGGCACGCCGTAGGCCAGCAGCAGGCCGTTCAGGACCGGCAGGCTGCCGACGTCGTAGGCCAGGACGAAGGGGTTCAACACGAGGCGCACCAGCACGACCCCAGCCACCGCGAGCGCCACCCGGCGCAGCGGCGGCAGCTCGGCCCGATGCTCGATCCAGGCGAGCGCCGGCAGGAACAGCGCCACCGCGAGGGTCAGCCACTGCGCGCTGAGCAGGATCGCGCAGCCGAGCGCCAGCGCGCCCACCGAGCCCGCCGCATAGGTCCCGGCGCGCTGCAGGCCCATGCCGCCGGTGCGGGACGCAGCCGCTGCGCCGACCAGGACCGCCGCGAGCGTCGCCGCCATTGCCGCCCAGGCGATGCCGGGTTGGAAGCGGCCGACCTGGACGTAAGCGGCGGCCAGGATCAGCAGTGGCGTCGCTGCGGCGAGGACGGCCCAAGGCAGCGGCCGGGGCGAGCGGCGCTCGAGCCACACACCGGCGGCGGCGAACCACAGCGCCATCGCGCCGGCGGTTTCCAGGAACGGCAGGATCGCTTCCGGCGCCCAGGGGCCGGGCAGCACGGCCTGGACAACGCCTTCGATGGCGATGGTCTCACGCGTGGTTTGGAAATCCGGCAGCGCCCAGGTCAGCAGCACGCCCAAGGTCAGCAACGCTGCCAGATGGGGCAAGCGAGCCATACGCGGCTCCACCCAGCCCTTGGTGACCGCAGCCGGCGCGAGCAGCAGCACGCCCATGCGGGCGGCGGGGTCGTTGGAGACCGCCGCCAGCCATAGGCCAGCGAGGCCCAGCAACAGGAACGGCGCCCAGGACAGCCGGCGGCCGATGGGATGGTCCAGCGCCGCACCGGGCAGCAGCGCGAGGCTGAGCGCCGCCGCCGCCGGCACGAACAGGCCGGGCGCTGTGGCGTCGGCACCGGTATCTTGTGAATACAGGACGATCCAAGCCGTTCCTGCAACGCTCGCCGCCCAGCCAAGCCAGGTCCAGGCGGTCAGGCGCACCACGGCCCAGGCGGCGGCGGACACCAGCAGCAGATATCCGAACAGCCCGGCGGCGGAAGGCGAGCCGGTGTCGACCAGCAGCGGCGTCGCGAACGCGCCCGCGAGCCCCACCGCAGCCACCAGCGGGCCGAAGCGTAGCGACAGCGCCAACCCGGCCAGCCCGGCCACTGCCACCAGAACGAAGCCGGCGAGCGGCGACACCAGTCCGTACATCGGACCCGCCGCATAGGCGCCGGCAAGCCACGCCGCGACACCGCCCGAAGCCAGGGCGGACGGGGCATAATCGACCATGGCGCCAGGAAGCGCCGGCCGCCGCCGCAGCCACTCCGCCGCAGCAATCAGCGCCGTGCCCAGCATGAATGCGAGCACGCAGCGCGAGCGCGGCGTGGGGACCAGCCAGCCCTGTTCGATCCCGGTGCGGACGAGGAACACCGCCGCCAGCAGCAGGGCTGCGGCGCCTAGCCATACCCCCCAGCGCTGGGTGAGCAACTGCTCGATGTCGATGCGCGGCCGGGCCGGCGGCAGTGGGACCGCAGGCCGTGGCTCGACCGGGGGCGCAGCAGCGACCGGTGCGGTTTGGGTTGGCATCGTTCGGGCTGGCTTCGGTTCAGCCGGTATCGCATTAGGCATCGCCGCCCGCAGCGCGCGAACCTCGCCGAGCGCCTGCCGTGCAAAGATGAACCCGGCAATTCCAAGCATCCAGCCGACCACCGCCATCAGCAGGAGCGCCACAATCATTTCCATGGCGCCATGAGATATTGCCGCGATTTCCCGGTCAACCGGCGCCCTGCCCGCGGGTTGCCCAAAACCCGCCAATCCGCTACACCGCCCGCCTCGCTGGCACCCCTGGAGGCCGGCGCAATACCTGTTAGGAGCAACCCATGGCCAATTACGTCACGATCGAGGCCGAGGCGCGCGAGCGGGCTGGTAAGGGGGCGGCACGCGCATCTCGTCGGGCTGGCATGGTGCCGGCCGTCATCTACGGTGCCAAGCAGCCGCCGACGCTCGCACAGCTCGACCCCCGCGTGGTCCTGCGCGAGCTGCAGCGCGGCGGCTGGCGGTCGCGCCTCTATGAGGTGAACGTCGCCGGCATCGCCTCGCGCGCGCTGATCCGCGAGGTGCAGTTCCA
>CAXTJW010000180.1:0-7423 GCA_964244305.1 uncultured Acetobacteraceae bacterium | reverse complement strand
CCGGGTCGGACGCATCGAGGCCGAACGGCGCCAGCAGCTCCTTGTGCCGCTTGGTGCCGCCGGCGCGCAGCATATCCAGGTACTTGCGTTCGAAGCCCGGATGGCCGTTCTGGAACACGCTATACAGCGCGTTCACCAGGCAATCGCCGAAGGCATAGGCATACACGTAGAACGGCGAATGGATGAAATGCGGCACATAGGCCCAGTAGACGCTGTAGTCCGGAGTGAAATTGAGTGCCGGTCCAAGGCTGGCCTTTTGGACTTGCAGCCACAGCTCGCCGATCCGCTCCGGCACGATCTCGCCCGACCGCCGCTCGTCGTGCAGCAGGGTCTCGAATTGGTAGAACGCCGTCTGGCGCACGACGGTGTTCAGCATGTCCTCGACCTTGCCGGCCAGCATGATACGCCGCCGCTTCGGATCGGTCTCGGCGTCCAGCAAGGCGCGGAACGTCATCATCTCGCCAAACACGCTCGCCGTCTCCGCAAGCGTCAGCGGGGTGCCGGACATCAAATAGCCGTTGCGTGCGGCCAACACCTGATGCACGCCGTGGCCCAGCTCGTGTGCAAGCGTCATCACGTCGCGCGTCTTGCCGTGGTAGTTCACCAATAGATATGGATGCACTGAGGGAACCGTCGGGTGGGCGAACGCGCCGCCCGCCTTGCCGTCGCGCAACCCGGCGTCGATCCAGGGCCGGTCGAAGAACTGCCGCCCGACCTCGCCAAGCTCCTTGGAAAACCCGCTATACGCCGACAGCACGCGATCCCGCGCCTCGTTCCAGGCGATCGGCCGGTCGCTGTCGTCCGGCAACGGCGCGTTGCGGTCCCAATGCTCCAGCTTCTCAAGGCCGAGCCACTTGGCCTTCAACGCATAATACCGGTGCGACAGGCGGCCATAGTCGGCCGATACCGCGGCGCTCAGCGCGTCCACGACTTCGTCCTCGACCATGTTGGCGCGGTTGCGCTGGCTCGTGGGCCGCTTGTACTGACGCCAAGTGTCGACGATCTCCTTGTCCTTCGCCAGCGTGTTCGTCACCAGCGAGAACAGCCGCAGGTTGCCCTGGAACACCGCACCGATCGACGCAGCCGCGTCCGACCGCACCGAACGGTCCCGGTCCGACAGCTTGTTCAGCGCCGCGCTGACCGTCAGCGGCTCGCCCCGCACCGGCACCCGCAACCCGGCAATCGTCTCGTCGAACAGGCGGCTCCAAGCGCTGCGCCCGGTAACCTCCTTTTCATGCAGCAATTTCTCGAGGTTGTCGTCGAGCTGGTGCGGGCGGAACACCCGCAGGTCGCGCAGGAACGGCGCATAGCGGGCCAGCGCGGTGCCGGCCAGCTTGGCGTCCAGCGCCGCCTCTTCGATGCGATTCAGCTCCAGCGACAGGAACAGCAGATGCGAGCTGATGGTGGTCACCCGCTCGTTCATCGACTGGTAGAACTTGCCGATCTGCGGGTCCGAGCTGTCGCTGCTGAACTGCAGCTGGGCATAGGACATCAGCCGGCCCAGCGTCTCCTCGATGCGCTCATATTCCGCCAGCGCCGCCGCCAGCTCGTCGCCCGACAGTGCCGCGACCCGGCCGGCATACTTCGCGTCGAACGCCTGCGCCGCGGCCGCCGCACGGTCGAGGTCGGCAGTCAGCTCTCGGCTGTCGGTGGCCGGATACAGGTCGGTCAGGTCCCAAGATGGCAACGCGTCGCCGGCATGCGCTGTGGTCGCTGACTTGGCAGGGTGGTCCATCTGGTGCTCGTCCCGTCGTGCTGATACGTCGACACTTAGGTGGGACGTGGCACCGCCAGGGCAAGCGTAGGGAGCGAGCGTGCAAAGCGCCTCGACGACGACTCATCGACTTGGGACATATCCCCAATGGCCCAACCTGGCGGCCATGATGTTCGGCCTCGCGCGCGGCTGGCCCGGCCGGCCGATGCTGCGCCACTGGCACGACGGCGCCTGGCGCAGCGTCGCATGGGGCGAGTTCGCACGGCGCGCAGCATCCGTCGCCCGTGGCCTGCGCGCCGCCGGGGTCTCGGCTGGGGACCGGGTGCTGATTGTGAGCGAGAGCCGGCCGGAGGTGCCGATCCTGGAGACCGCGCTGATGGCGATCCGCGCCGTGCCGGTGCCGGGCTATGTCACCAACACGCCGGCGGACCACGCGCATCTGCTGCTGGACAGCGGCGCGCGGGTGGCGGTCGTCTCGACCACGGCGCTGGCGGATCGCGTGCTGGCCGGGGCGGCGCTGACCGGCGGGCTCGACCAGCTGCTGTGCATGCAGCCCGGCCGCGGCACGCTGTTCGCAAGCCTCGAAGCCGACCGCGCGCCGCCGGACGACATCGCCGCCGAGGCCGAGGAGATCGCGCCCGGCGCGCTCGCCTGCCTGATCTACACCAGCGGCACCTCCGGCCTGCCGCGCGGGGTGATGCTGCCGCACCGCGCCATCCTGTCCAACTGCGCCGGCGCGTTCGAGCTGGTGCGCCCGCTCCGGCTGCGCGACGAGGTCTATCTATCGTTCCTGCCGCTCTCCCACAGCTACGAGCACACGGTCGGCCAGTATTTCCTGCCGAGCCTCGGGACCGAGATCGTCTATTGCCGCGGCGTCGAGCACCTCGCGGCCGACATGCTGGCCATACGTCCCACCATCATGACCGTGGTGCCGCGCGTGCTGGAGATGATCCGCAGCCGGGTCCTGTTGCAGGTGAAGCGGCAGCCCGGCTGGAAGCAGGCGCTCTTTCATCGCGCGATCGAGGCGGGGCTGCGCAAGGTCGACGGCCGCATGACGCTCACGGACCATCTCGCCGGGCCGCTGCTGGATCGGCTGGCGCTGCGTCCGGTGCGGGCCCGGCTCGGCGGCCGGTTCCGCGCGGCCATGTCGGGCGGGGCGCGGCTGGACCCGGAGGTGGGCCGGTTCTTCCGGGCGCTCGGACCCGTGGTCATGCAGGGCTACGGCCAAACCGAGGCCGGCCCGGTGATCAGCGCCAACTCGCCGGACGACCCGGATGTCGGCAGCGTCGGCCGGGCCCTGGACGGCGTAGAACTGCGCATTGCCGAGGACGGCGAGATCATGGTGCGCGGCGATTTGGTCATGGACGGCTATTGGAACCAGCCCACGGCGACGGCGGAGGCGATCCGGGACGGCTGGCTGCACACCGGGGACGTGGGCCGGCTGGATTCCGATGGCGTGCTGACCATCACCGACCGCAAGCGGGACATCATCGTGCTATCCGGCGGCGAGAACGTGTCGCCGGCGCGGATCGAGGGATTGCTGATGCAGGAGCCGGAGATCATGCAGGCGGTGGTTGCGGGGGACGATCAGGCTGGGCTTTCGGCCCTATTGGTGCCGGCCGAGGGCGGCGATGCCCAAAGCGTCGGCGCGGCCGTGGCTCGGCTTAACGCCCAGCTTTCGATTACGGAGCGCATCCGGCGGCACAGCCTGGTGGCGCCATTCACGATTGAGAACGGACTGCTAACGCCGAGCCACAAGATCCGCCGTGGACACGTGCTGCGCGCGCATCGGAGCGTGCTTGGTTTGAAATAACCCTTGATCTCGTTTGCAATGGCAAGATCATTTTATAGATGCAGAGCAAAACAGCCGCGATTGCTCGGCCAGCTATCATGAAGTTGCGTGCCAGGTGTTGAACGTCGCTCGCAGTTTATCAAGTTGGCGCATCGCTCTACGCTTCGAATAATCAGCAGCCAGATACGTGAAGGCTTCATGGACATTTAAGGCCATTGTGAACGAATCGTCGGTTGGACAATGCACTGCGCAACTGTTTTGGTGCCTTAAGCTATGTTCCAGGAAAGCGTCTACTTGCGATTGTTCTATGGCTGAATTCGTGAAACCAACCCGAAGTTTCCTGCTCACATACCCGACTGTCTTGCGCCAATCGGTCAGCAGCGCGTCATACGTCACGAATGCCCGCAACCGATTGCGCGTTGCGAATTCCGCGTCGAGATGATTTCGGATGTAGTAGCGCAAACCCTGGGTCAGGGAGGAACCGTCGCGGGCATGGAGCGAGGCTGCAACCTCGACTGGGTTCCTGTCGATAAAGCAGAAGACCGAGAGAGCGCCCAAGTCTTCGAAGACTTTGTCCCACAGTGGAAGCATACGGCACATGCGAGGTTCTTTGAGAACAGCGAGACTTGCATCTCCATAATTTTCGACGAATGCTTCCGCAAGGCGACCTCGCCATTTTACGGCGTCGATGGAATCGAACCATGAGTTAGGAAACTCGCGCCAATCACTCCAATCGCTGCCAACGGACTTAAGTAGTTCATCGTGCAGGTTCGCGAGGTCTTTCGGCTCGAAGTATCCCTTCGTGTTGGCCCAATCGGCTTCCATGATGTTTTTTGGCAGGGCGCAACCAAGCCGACCAAGCGTTCCAGCTAAGGCCGATGAACCACTCCGTGCGCCAATAACGGTTATGATTGTCTGAAGTCGACCGTTGAAACGGCTCTTCGGACGCAATTTGCTGAAGAGGGCAGGAAAGCCTCTGCTGCCAGTCATTCCTATGGACACAAGTAATCCTTGAGAAACACCATCAGCTTGGAAATCCTGCGCCGTAACTGCCTATGTCGCCTAAACTTACCTCGGGCTGGCAGTCTCACACCTAGGGCGCATCCTGGCAACGATCCTTTTGACGCCTATTAGTCTGCCACACCTACAACCTCAAATTGTGCCTGCGCCACGTTTGCCGGCCTGCTTGGTTCCAAGCCGTCGGGGTCGGCGGCAAGGGTCATAGCAATGGATAGTGAATTATTGTGACCGTGCTACCATTCGCCGTCATTGCGAGCCGGCTTCGGCGCGGCAATCCAGGGTTGCATGAGCCGAACTTTGCTCCTGTGGTCCTGGATCGCCGCGTTGCTACGCTCCTCGCGATGACGCGGCTTGTTGCGGCTATGCAGTACTCAACCAACCATGAAGATCAACGCTGTCGCAAACTGACCCACTACCCAATAATGACATGAGTTCGAAGAGGGCCGTACCGGAGATAGGCCGTAAGGATAGCCATTTCACATCGTGTGACTGGAGCGTTGGACTCACATCCCCAGCGCGCGCCGATACACATCCAGCAGCGTCTCCTGCTCCTCCACGTCCGCCGGTTCCTGCTTGCGGATGCGGATGATCTGCCGCAGCACCTTCACGTCGAACCCGGCCGATTTCGCCTCGGAATAGATGTCCTTGATGTCGGACCCAAGCGCCTTGCGCTCCTCTTCGAGCCGCTCGATCCGCTCGATCAGGCTGCGCAGCCGGTCCGCCGCGATGCCGCCGACCTGCGCCTCGGCCGCCTTGCCCTCGTCCAGCGGGTCGTTGTCGAGCGAATCAGTGGTGTCCAGGGCCATGGCGTCCCCCCTTCGTAATGGTCAGCCGGGGGGATTAGCGGCGCGGGGAGTCCCGGTCAATGCGCTGTGTTGGACTTGGCGAAGGCCGCCTTCTGCTCCGCCGTCGCCTCGACCTGGTGCAGCGCCTGCCATTCCTTATAGGGCATGCCGTAGACGATCTCACGGGCGTCCGGGTCCGTGAGGGCAACGCCCTGCGCCTCGGCCGCCTCGCGATACCAGCGCGACAGGCAGTTGCGGCAAAATCCGGACAAGGTCATCAGGTCGATGTTCTGCACGTCGGTGCGCTGCCGCAGATGCGCCACCAGGCGGCGGAACGCGGCGGCTTCCAACTCGGTGCGGGTCGTGTCGTCCATGGCGGGTATTGTCATAGTGTCCCTCGTTGTCCCTCTGGTTCAGGGGATATGGCGTGCCGGGCCGCCTGGCGGAAGCGCAAACCTCGGTTCATAGTACCTTTGCCAAACGGAGATAAGGACGCCGATGCCGTGGGATGACGCGCAGGCCCGCATCGTGTTGCGGAGCATCTTCGATGCAGCCATCGCCAGCGCCGATCCGCGCCGCGTCGTGGCGGCGCATCTGCCCGGGCTGCCAACGGGCCGGGTCGTGGTGGTGGGCGCCGGCAAATCTGCCGCTGTGATGGCGGCGGCGCTTGAGGACGCATGGCCCGGCGTGCCGATGACGGGCGTGGTCGTCACCCGCTATGGCCACGCGGTGCCGACCCGCATGATCGAGGTCATCGAGGCGTCGCACCCCGTCCCCGACGCCAACAGCGAGTTGGGCGCCCGGCGCGTGCTGGCCGCAGTGCAGGGGCTTGCCGCCGACGACCTGGTGATCGCGCTGATGTCGGGCGGCGCCTCGGCGCTGATGGAGTTGCCGGGGCCGGGCCTGACGCTCGCCGACGCGGACCGGGTGAACCGCGCCCTGCTCGCGAGCGGCGCCGCGATCGGCGAGATGAACATCGTCCGCAAGCATCTGTCGGCCATCAAGGGCGGCCGACTCGCGGCGGCGGCGCGGCCGGCGCGGGTCGTGACGCTCGCCATCAGCGACGTGCCCGGCGACGACCCGGCCGTGATCGGCAGCGGCCCCACCGTGCCCGACCCCTCGACCTGGGCCGACGTGCGGGCCATCGCCGGGCATTACGGCCTGATCCTGCCGCAAACCGACAATGCAGAGACGCCCAAGCCGCACGAGATCGATGCCGATATCCGCCTGATCGCGACCCCGGCCATGGCGCTCGATGCGGCCGCGACCGTCGCCCGCGCGCATGGCCTGACGCCAATGATCCTGGGCGACGCGCTGGAGGGCGAAAGCCGCGAGCTCGGCACCGTCATGGCCGGAATCGCCCACAGCGTGAGCCTCCATGGCCAGCCGCTTGCCGCGCCCTGCGTGCTGCTCTCGGGCGGCGAGACGACGGTGACGATCGGCCAGGGCCCATTCGGCCGCGGCGGGCGCAACACGGCGTTCCTGCTGGGCCTCGCGATCGCTCTGCGCAGTGCGGCCGGGATTTGGGCCCTGGCCGGCGACACCGACGGCATCGATGGGACGGAGGACGCGGCCGGCGCAATCGTCACGCCCAGCACGTTGACGCGGGCACGGGAGATGGGGCTTGATCCCCGCGCCGTCCTCTCGGCGCATGACAGCTACGGCCTGTTCGATGCCTTGGGCGACCTGATCCGCACCGGGCCGACGCTCACGAACGTGAACGACCTCCGGGCCGTGCTGGTCGCACCCCAATAAGGATTTTGCATGGCCGCCCGCATCAAGATCCGCCGCCGCCGGCGCACGAAGATCATCGCGACCCTCGGCCCGGCCAGCTCGACGCCCGAGGTGCTCGCCCGGCTGTTCTACGGCGGCGCCGACGTGTTCCGGCTGAATTTCAGCCATGGCGTCCACGCCGACCACCTCGCGCGCATCGCCATGATCCGGGCGCTGGAGGAACAATCGGGGCGGCCGATCGGCATCCTCGCCGACGTGCAGGGGCCGAAATTGCGGGTGGGCAAGTTCCAGGGCGGACGCATCGTGCTGCAGACCGGGCAGGAGTTCCGGCTCGATTTGTCGCCGGTGCCGGGCGACAGCCGCCGGGTCGAGCTGCCG
>CAXTJW010000179.1:0-7441 GCA_964244305.1 uncultured Acetobacteraceae bacterium | reverse complement strand
GCAGCTCGTGCACGACGGGGACGCCGAGGTTGCCGAGCAGCCCGGCCGGCCCCACCCCGGAAATCTGCAGCAGGCGGGCCGTGTTCACCGTTCCCGCGGACAGGATGACCTCCCGCCGGGCACGGATTTCGGTCGTGCGCCCGCCGTGCCTGCGCACGATGCGCACGCCCACGGCGCGCTTGCCCTCGAACAGGATGGCACAGGCGCGGGCGTTGGTGCGGACCTCGAGGTTGGCCCGGCTGCGGGCAGGGGCCAGGAAAGCGCGCGCCGCGCTGACCCGGCGGCCGCGTTCGATCGCACGCTGGAAATAGCCGACGCCGGCCTGGTCGCCGCTGTTGTAGTCGGGATTGCGCGGGATCCCTGCCGCGACCGCGCCGGCGATGAAGGCTTCGCTGACCGGGTGGATCCAGTCCATGTCGGTGACCGGGATGCCGCCCTCCCGCCCACGCTTCGCCTCGTCGCCAAAGCCGACCCGCCGCTCGGTTTTCCGATAATACGGCAGCATGTCGTCATAGCCCCAGCCGCGGTTGCCGCGCTGCGCCCAGTTGTCGAGGTCCGCCGGCTGACCGCGATTATAGACCATGCCGTTGATGCTGCTGGACCCGCCCAGGGTGCGGCCCTGCGTAGTGGCGATGGCGCGGCCGCCGGTGTTCGGCGTCGGCTCCGTCTTGAATTGCCAGGTGCAGGACGGGTCGAACAGCGTCTTGGTGAAGCCGGCAGGAATGTGGATCCAGGGATTGCGGTCGGGCGGCCCCGCCTCCAGCACGCATACGGTGACGGCCGGGTCGTCGGTCAGCCGGTTGGCCAATACCGACCCGGCCGCGCCGGCGCCCACGATCACGTAGTCGAACTCGTCAGGCGCTCTCGTCATGCCGGGACGGTAGCCGCCCAGCCGCCTCGCCGTAAATAGCCGGAACGCCCAAATACGGCGTTCCGGCACCCTTTGCTACTTGGCCGCGGGGGGCTGGTTGTCGACCGACTGCTGCAGCGACGATAGCCGCGCCTGGGTGTCCGCAACTTGCTGCTGCAGGGCATTGAGCTGCTGCGCGGCGGAGGCCTGCTGGCCCGTGGTCTGATCCAATTGCCGGCGGGCGTCGGCAAGCCGGGCCTCGGCGTCGGCCGCGTCTTTCTTGCTGCGCTCGACCTGCGCCAGCAAGGTATTCACCTGCTGCTCGGCGGCACTGCGCTGATCGGCGGCGACGGCAAGCTGCGTCTTGCTGTCGGCAAACTGCTTCTCGGCCGCCGCGCGGTCCTGCTGCACGGTGTCGGCCTGCGCCTGCAGCGACTTCAGCTGCTGCTCGGCGGCGGTGCGCTGCTCCGTGAGCTGGGCAAGCTGCGCCTGAGTGTCGGCGACCTGCTTGGCGGCGGTGGCGGTGCTGGCTTGCGCATTCTCGGCTTGTTGCTGCAACGTCGCCAGCTGCTGCTGGGCGGCGGTGACCTGCTGCGCCGAGCGGTCAAGCTGGGCGGCGGCGTCGGCCTGGCGCTTTTGCACCGCGTCGGCCGCGGCCTGGGCAGTGGGGACCAACTGCTGCAGCGACGCCAGCCGCTGTTCGATGTCGGTCCGCTGTGTGGTCAGGTGGTCGACCTGCGCCTGCCCGTCGGCGATTTGCGCCTGCGCTGCCACGGCCGCCTGTTGGGTTACTTGCAGCGCGGCCTCGGCCTTGGCGATGTCGGCGGAACGGGTCGCCGCCTCCTGCGTGAGCTGTGCCAAGGATTGCCGCGTCTCGGTTTCCTGCGCGTGCGCCGACTCGATCCGCTTGCTGATATCGGCCAGCTCCTGGGTGTGGGCGGCCGCGTCGGCGTCGAGCTTTGTCGCTGCTTCCTTGCTCTGCGCCAGCTTGGCCTCTGCGTCGGCGCTCGCGGCGCGCTCCTGGGTGAGCTGCTGCGTCAGAGTGTCCAGTTGCCCCCGCGTCGCGGCAGCGGTCGCCTTCGCCGTCTCGGCCGCCTTGTTGGTCTCGGCGAGCTGTGCCGCAGCGGCGTCGCGGGCCTGCGTCGCCTGGGTCGCCGCAGCGGTGGCCGCGGCCGCCTTCGTCTGCAGGTCTGCAAGGGTGCCCGACGCTTTCTGCTGCTGGTCGAGCTGCGCGGCGAGCTGATCCCGCGAGGTCGTGAGCTCGCCGATCTGCGCCGACGTCTCGGCACGCAGCGACGATTTCGACGATATCTGCGAGATCGCGATGATCCATCCAATCAGTGCCACGGCGGCGAGGATGAGCACCATCGGGCGCTTGAACTCATTCTTCCAGTCGATATCCACTGCGCTGCTTCCCTCTAGTCGATTGCTTGCCCGGTCACGATAGACAGGCCGCCGCGCGGGCGAAAGCTCGCGAGCCGTGACAAACTACGGCTCACGAAGGCGTGTGACGCCGACGAGCGCCGATCCCAGTGAGGCATCCAGCCGATGCACGCGCCCGCCTCGATGCGCCGGGTCTCAATGCACCAGGTTGAACGCGCGCTTGCGTACGCTGTCGACGACACGTTGCAGGCGGCGCAGCAGGCGCACCGGGGCCGGCTGCACGCTGCGCCGGTCCGGCGGGCGGACGCCGGTGCTGGAGCCGAAGTCCTCGTTCTGCAGCACCGGGAACGGGCGGACGACGTAGGGCACGATGCCGTTCTCCCAGAACCGGTCCATGGTCTGGTCGATCGGCATGAAGATGCGCCCGCCATAGGCCAGCATCCGGGCCGCGCCCTCGTTGCGGATAAGGTATGCGCCGGTGCCGAGCACGTGGGTGCGCAAACGGTACAGCGCCCCGCCGCCGGGCAGCTCGGCGACGCGGGTGCCGAGGAACTTGGCCGATGGCGGCTGCTGCAGCTGGGTGCGCTTGGTGTCGAAGCGCACGACCATCCAGTCGGTGAGGCCGGCGGCGAGGATGTCCTGCAGCACGCGCGGGAACGTCGCGTCGACGCGCACGTCGTCCTCCATCACCAGCGCGGTCGCGATACCCTCGTCGATCATGCGCCGGTAGACGTTGTAGTGGCTGAGGCAGCAGGCGATCTCGGTGTCCATCATCTCGACCCCGTAGATGCGCAGCGCCCGGGCGCGGTCATAGGCCGCGCGCTCGGCGGCCGTGAGCCGGCGGCCGTCCACGGCGGAAACGAACTCGGCCGCGAGCCCCAATGTCGCGAGCAGGTCCGTCATGTGGCGGCGGCGGTCGGTGTCGCGCGCGAGGTTGATGACGAAGGTTGGGAGCGGCGGCGTCATAGCGGCAACGGCGGCATCGTTTGAGGGCTTTGGTTGTGAGGCTGGGGGTTGGCCGCGGCGAGGCCGAAGCCGAGCGCCAGGAAGAACCAGCCGCCCATCGGCAGCGAGACCAACGGGCTCGTGGAGCCGAGCGGCCATACCTGGATCAGGACGGCGACGAACAGGCCGACCCGCAGCGGGTCCGGGTCGCGCCAAAGCCCGCGCGAGAGGCGGCGCAGCCAGAGCGCGACCAGAACGCAGAAGCCGAGCAGCCCCGGCAGCCCGGCATCGGTCAGCGCCTGCAGATAGAAGCTATGCGGATGGGTCACGCACATTTCGGCGCCGCCGCCGTTATCGGCCGGGTCGCTGGGCCAGCGCCAGCCGTGCTGATAGCGCGGGTCCGGACAGTGGGTCTGGAAGCCGTTGAAGCCGAGGCCGGTCCAGGGATGCTGTTCCGCCATGGCCACGGCGCGGGCGGTGATCTGCCCATAGGGGCTGTCGGGGAACGTCTCGATCTGGTGCGAGAACTTGGTGACGAGGCGGTAGAAGGTCGGTGGCGCGATCACCGCGGACGCGCCGATCAGCGCCCCGGCGGCGACGATCGCGACGGCCACCATGGCGCGCGCCCTCGGCAGCAGCAGGCCGGTGGCGAGCAGGCCCAACCCCGCCAGCAGCACGGGCATCCGTTGCCCAATCAGCACGACGACGGCGACGCCGGCCACCAGGACGCTGCCGGCCGCGACGCGCCGCAGGAGCCTGGGCGAGGAGTACAGCCAGGCCACGGCGGGCAGCATTGCCGGGAACAGCACCCGTATGAACGTCGGCGCGGCCTTTGGACCGTTGAATGGCCCGGTCAGCTCGCCCTCGCCCCATCTGGCGTCGCCGAACAGGTTGCGGCCGGTCGCAAACTGCAGCAGGCATTGGCCGGCGACATACAAGGCCACGACGCCGAAGCTTGCCAGCAGCCAGCGGCGGGCATGCTGGCTGCGCAGGACCCAGTGCTCCAGCGCCGCCGCGAAGACCAGGAAGCGCACGACGAGCAAGGCCTGGAGCGCGTGGCCCCAAGCGCCCGGCGGAGCGGCCGATGCTGCGAGGACGCTGCATCCGAGCGTCCACCCCCACCACAGCAAGCCGGCGACGACCCAATCGCGCCGCAGCCAGGCCCATTGGCCGTCGAGCGCGCTGCGGATCAGGAACAAGCCCGCGATCACGTCGATGCCGATCTCGATGCCGATGCGCAGATGGATCAGAAAGATCGGCAGCAACAACGTGAGGCCGAGGGCAGCCGCGTCGACCGCCCGCGCGCCGCGTTGGGACGCCGTGCTGCGGCGGGGTTCGGCGCCCAGGGTGCTGAGGCTGTCCATGGTCACGCCGACGCGGGCTGCAGCCGTCCGGCCAGGCCGTCGTGGATGTCGGCCATCATCCGGGGGATGTCGTATCGGTAGGCCCACTCCGGATACGCGGCGTGGAACCGGCTGACGTCGCTGATCCACCAGATATGGTCGCCGATGCGGGCGTCATTGCTGTATTCGTGCTGCATCGGGCGGCCGGTGAGGCGTTCGGCGATGGCGATGGCCTCCATCATCGAGCAGTTGGCATGGCGGCCACCGCCGATATTGAACACTGCGCCGGGCGAGGGGCGCTGGAAAAAGCACCAGAACGCCTCGGCGAGGTCGCTGCAGTGGATGTTGTCGCGCACCTGCTTGCCCTGGTGGCCGAACACGGTGTAGGGCGTGCCGGTCATGGCGCACTTGACCAAATAGGCTAGGAAACCATGCAGTTGTGCGCCCGAATGGCCGGGCCCGGTGATGCAGCCGCCGCGGAAACAGGCCGTGCTCATGCCAAAATACCGGCCGTATTCCTGCACCAGCACGTCGGCCGCGACCTTCGATGCGCCGAACAGGCTGTGCAGGCAGCCGTCGATCGACATCTCCTCGGGGAAGCCGCGCTCCGCCCATGGATGCGTGGGGGCGAGCTCGAACCGGGTCGCGTGCTCGACCAGCGGCAGGTGGTTGGGGCGGTCGCCGTAGACCTTATTGGTGCTGGCGAAGATGAAGGCGGCGTCGGGGGCGTGCCGCCGGGTGGCTTCGAGTAGTATAAGGGTACCGTTGGCGTTGACGGTGAAGTCGGTCAGCGGCTCCTGCGCCGCCCAGTCGTGCGATGGCTGTGCGGCGCAGTGGACGACCAGCGCGATGGCCCGGCCATAATGGGCGAACAGCCGCGGCATGGCCGCGTCGTCGCGGATATCCAGGTCGGAGTGGGTATAGCCCGGACGGCCCTGCAGCAACTCGGTCTGCCAGCGCGTGCTCGCCTCGTTGCCGAAGAAGCGGCGGCGCATGTCGTTGTCGATGCCGACGACCTCCAGGCCGCGCTTGCAGAGCATCCGCGCCGTTTCAGCGCCGACCAGCCCGCCTGAACCCGTGACGATCGCGATTGCCATCCAGACCCACCCAGTTGCGCCCGCGCGTTATGTCGCAGTTTGGCGACGCTTCATACGGGGGTCCGGCGCGGGCTGTTCACGCCCGCGGACTAAGCCGTGAAGTTCAGCCGCAGCCCCGCCTCCAGCCAGGGCATCGCAACCAGTTGGCCAATGCCCGACAGCGTGATGTATGCGGTGCGGAGGCCGGGGCCGCCAAAGCAGATGTTGGTCGTGTAGACGTCCGGCGTCTTCACCGTGCGCACCAGCCGCCCGTCCGGCGAGATGACCGTGATCGCGCCGCTCATCAGCGTGGCGACGCAGATGTTGCCCGCGGCGTCGACGGCCAGGCTGTCGAACCGGTGATACCCGGCCTCGTTGAACAGGAATCGCCCGCCGTTCGGCGACGGGAACGGCTGCCGGGCGACGACGCCAGGCTCCACGATGTCGAAGGCCCAGAGCCGCCCGCCCTCGGTCTCCGCCACATATAGTGTCTTCTCGTCGGGCGAGAGGCCGACGCCGTTGGGCGTCAGGATCGGATGCACGACCTCGGTGATGCGGGAGCCATCGGCCAGAGCATAGTAGACGCTGCCCTGGTCGCGGTCGCGCGGGCGGACCTTGCCGAAGTCGGTGAAGTAGAAGCCGCCGTGACGGTCGAACACGATGTCGT
Source organism: uncultured Acetobacteraceae bacterium (assembly GCA_964244305.1). GTDB lineage: Bacteria > Pseudomonadota > Alphaproteobacteria > Acetobacterales > Acetobacteraceae > CAHJXG01. The sequence continues at coordinate 1,177 of CAXTJW010000179.1, read as the reverse complement.
TGGGGCCGCACAGCCGAAAGCCACCGCAGCGGTCGTACAGCACGCGGGATGCCCCGGTCTTCAGGTCGATGCGCTCGATCCGCCCGCCCGAGTAGGACGCCGGCGTGCCGACCGGGCGCAGCAGGCCCGGCTCCTCGTGCCACTCGAACCCGCCGTTGTTGCAGACGAACAGGTCGCCACCCGGCCCGAATGCCAGGCCGTTCGGGCCGCCGCCGAGATCGGCCACGACCGAGACCACGCCGTCCGCAACCCGGCTGACGGTGCCGCGCGCGATCTCGACCAGGATGACGCTGCCATCGTCGAGCGCGACCGGGCCTTCCGGAAACCGCAGCCCTGTCGCCAGCACGCGCATGTCGGTTATTCCTTCCTGCTGCAGCCGGGCCCGGGCTCGCCAATGATTTGCTGGGTAAAAACGCTTTGTCCTGACGGTCGTCCAAGACGACGTTTTTGTAAAGCGGCCCTTGCGTCACGGCAGCCGCTGATCCTTCGAGGCGGCTTCCCATAAACGCGCAATGCGCTCGGTTGGCAGCCATGACGTCGCGGTAGCGGCATCGCCAAGGGCTCCGTTCCCGGCTGCTTCGGTCGCGAACGACTTGGGGTTGCCGATGAACCCGCTCGCTTCGGCAAGCGGCAGCAGCCCGGGCGAAGGCGTTGCCGGCGGGGGCGGGGCAAGGCGCAATGGGATCAGCTCGTCGAAGTACATCGTCGCGATCTCCTGCGACCGGCCGAGGACGTGGGCCGCCATCGGCTCCTCGATGAAGGCCCAAAGCGCGCCGCCGCGCCGGTTCATTGCGAACAACCCACGGACCGCCTGCTGCCGGGTCTCCAAGTCCTTGCCGCCGACGAAGAACAGGCCCGGAACCTGCCTTGCCGCCGCCGACAGCAGCGCCGAGTAGTAGACCCCGCCCTTGTTGACGACGAAACTCGCGACGCGCTCCGGCTTCCAGGCCACGAACTCGTAGTTGAACTGCCCGCCCGCCGAGAACCCCCATAGCAGCAGCGGCGCCGTCGTGAGTTCAGGGCGGCCCGTCTGGGCTCCCAGCGCCGTCAAAGCGTCGAGCAGCGCCTGCCCGCTGCCGTGGGCGGCGTCGGCATAGTTCTCGAAGTACATCTGCGGATGCGGCTTGTCGCTGAACCAGCAGCCGAGCAGGGCCATGTCGTGCCGTTCCGCGAAGGC
>CAXTJW010000178.1:0-7465 GCA_964244305.1 uncultured Acetobacteraceae bacterium | reverse complement strand
GGTATCGACGCCATCGCGTAAACGGCTATTCTCGATATCACGCTCGCGCGCCACCTTGACGATATTAGCCAATCGAGGATGAAACGCCATGCAAGCAACCACGCACCATCCGCTGCGCGCCTCAGCCAGCGTGCAACAATCCGAATGGCTGCGCATCGGCGGCGTCGCGCTCGCAGTGCGTGACCTGGTCCGTGTGGCCGCGTTTTACCACGACGTGATTGGGCTAGAGGTCATTGCGCGCGAGGACGGCATCATCCGCATGGGCGTCGCCGGCGAAGCATTCCTCGATTTGCTGCACCGGCCCGAAGCCAAGCCGGACGACCCGGCCTCCGCCGGCCTGTTCCACACCGCCTTCCTATTGCCGTCCCGCCCCGACCTGGGCCGCTGGCTCGCCCACGTCCATACGTTGGGCCAAAAGCTAGACGGCGCCACCGACCATCTCGTCAGCGAGGCGGTCTATCTACACGACCCCGAGGGCAACGGTATCGAGGTCTATGCCGACCGACCGCGTGCGCAGTGGGGCTGGCACGACGGACCCGACGGACGCCGGCTCGAGATGGCAAACCAGCCGCTCGACGCCGACGGCCTGCTCGGGCTCGCGGTCACGCCATGGGCCGGCGCACCGGTCGGGACGCGGATCGGCCACGTCCATCTGCGCGTCGGCGCGGTCGCCGAGGCACGCCGGTTCTATGGCGACCTGCTCGGCCTGGATGTCACGGCCGCCTCGGCCGCCGCCGCGTTCCTGTCCAGCGGCGGCTACCACCACCACATCGCCGCAAACGTCTGGCGCAGCGCCGGCGCAGGCCCACGTGACCCGGCGCGGGCTGGCCTAGCCTCGGTGACGCTGGACCTAGCGAATGAACAGACCCGGGCTGAGATCATGGCCCAAGCTGGCGCGCAGGCTGCCACAATGGATCACGTCGGCAACGGCGTCCTCCACGATCCATGGGACACCGTCGTGCGGCTCCGTATTGCCAAAGCAGCATAGCAGCCGACTTCCTCTACAACGCAAGCATAAGGATACCTTCATGCCAACCAACGTCCTGATCGCCTTCTACTCCCGCAACGGCTCGACCGAGGCACTGGCCAAATCAATCGCCGAGGGTGCCCGGGCTGTGGGCGCCGAGGTGCGTCTGCGCCGGGTCCGCGAGCTGGTCGGCCCCGAGGTCATGGCCCACGCGCCGGGCTGGGCGGACAACGCCGCGCGGATGAACGCCGCCTACGAGGCGCCAACCGAAGCCGACGCCGAATGGGCGGACGCGATCCTGTTCGGCACCCCCACGCGCTTCGGCGCCGTATCCTCGGAGCTGAAGGCCTACATCGATGGGCTCGGCGGCCTGTGGTTCCAGGGCAAGCTGGTCGGCAAGGCAGGATCGGCCTTCACCTCGACCAGCGGCCTGCATGGCGGTAACGAGAGCACGAATATCTCGCTCTACAACCCGATGGCACACCTCGGCATGATCATCGTCCCGCTCGGCTACGCCGACCCCGTGCTGTTCCGCGCCGGCACTCCCTACGGCGCCTCCACCGTCTCCGGCCAGGACAACAGCCCGCCCACAGCCGACGACCTCGAAGTCGCACGCTTCCAGGGTCGCCGCGTCACCGAGGTCGCCACGGCGCTCAAGGCGTTCGAACTCACTCGCACCAAGTCCTGAGAAGGAGCCGGCAAATGGATTATGCCACCGCTGCCCGCAGTGCGTCGCCGGTCGACACCTTCGCCGCCGACTGGGTCCCGCGCGTGCTGAGCATCCTGCGCATCGTCGTGGCGCTGCTCGTCCTCGAGCACGGTGCGCAAAAACTGTTCGGCTTTCCACCCCCTTCGGCAGCCATGGGCGGCACCCCGGCCGCCTTCTCGCTGATCTGGTATGCGGCCGTGCTGGAGTTCTTCGGCGGCCTCTTGCTACTGGTCGGCCTGGTCACCCGGCTCGCCGCCTTCGTGCTTTCGGGCGAGATGGCGGTCGCCTACTGGATGGCGCACGCCCCGCGCGGCCCATTCCCGGCGCTGAACGGCGGCGATGCGGCAATCCTCTTCTGTTTCGTCTTCCTGTTCCTCGCTGCAGCCGGCGGCGGGGCCTGGAGTCTCGACCGGCTCCGGCAAAGACGCGGCGTAATCTGACGAATGCCCAACCGGCGGCGTCGTTGACCTTCCCGCTCAAGGGCAGCGTCGCCGTCGTGACCGGTGCCGCAAGCGGAATCGGCGCAGCGCTCGCCACGGTGCTCGCCGCCCGTGGCTGCGGCCTAGCGCTCGCCGACCTGAACGCGGCCGGTTTGCGCGGCGCGGCGGACCAGGCGCGGAGTCAGGGCGTGGCCGTAAGCGAGCACTGTCTCGATGTGGCCGATGCGGACGCGGTGGCCGCGCTGCCGGGCGCCGTCCTGGCCGAGCACGGCAGGGTCAACGTGCTGGTCAACAATGCCGGCGTCGCGCTGGGCGGCAGCTTCGAGCAGGTGCCCGCCGCCGACTTCGACTGGCTGTTCTCGATCAACTTCGGCGGCGTCGTGCGAATGACCCGCGCCTTCCTGCCCCTGCTGCAGCGCGAGCCGGCGGCGCAGTTGGTCAACGTCTCAAGCATCTTCGGCATCGTCGCGCCGCCGGGCCAAACCGCCTACGCCGCCAGCAAGTTTGCCGTTCGCGGCTTCTCGGAGGCGCTGCGGCATGAGTTGGAGGGCTCGCCCGTCGGCATTACCCTGGTGCATCCCGGCGGCGTGCGGACCGCCATCGCCAGCAGTGCCCGCCGCACCGGCCTGAGCAACGCCGAGACCGCAGCCCAGATGACGGTGTGGACCAGGTTCCTCCGCCTGGACCCGACGGCCGCCGCCGAGCGCATCGTCCGCGGCATCGAGCTACGCGAAAAGCGCGTGCTGGTCGGCCGCGACGCCCAGCGCATGGCGTTGGTCCAGCGGCTGTTCCCGGTCGACTATTGGCGCATAATCCAGCGTAAGATCCGGGCGACCTAGTGGTCCGATCCTAACGTTCGAGTCCCGAACGTTAGGTGAGTCGGTCCACCAAACAGAGGCTAGTCGTGCGAATCAGACGGATGCTTCCGTTTGATTCGCATCACTAGCGGGCCGACGCAGCGACGCGTGAACCTCCGCCCGGTTCAAACGTCGTATGGGACCGGCCCTGCAGCGGATCGGCATGCAATCGTTGGAGTTTGCCGAATGAGGCGCATCGATACCGCGCTTTGCCTACCACTCTTAGGCCTGCCGCTTCTGGCAGGCTGCATCGCGGCCTATCCCACCCATCCACCGGTCCCGCCGATCTTATCCGAGCAGGTGCCAACCCCGCCCCCGTCCTCAATCGTGCTGATTTGGCAACCCGGCCACTACGATTGGATCGGCGACGCCTATGTCTGGGAACGAGGCAAATGGGTCGACCGCATCGGCCACGGCACGTTGTGGCAGGACGGTTTTTGGCAGCAAACTGCTCACGGTTCAGTCTGGATCCCCGCGCACTGGCTCTGATGCAGACCGGTCCCGAACGTCACTGCTCAGCCGCATGGGAAGCGTCGCCGCTCTGGGCGCCAAAGGCCTGCGTCGAACTTGTCCTATCGCCCGGCTGCGCGTTGTCCCGCGCCTCGGCCCGTGACGTGCCATCGGTCTGCCTGCCAGATTGCGCCATGCCAGCTTGGGGCGGTGCGACCGGGGTAGGCGAGGGCGTCGGCGGCGGCGCCTCGGATTGAGGCTGCCGCTGCAGCGGTATGATAAACGGCTGCGCCACCGCCGGCACAGCAAGCAGCGCGATACCCAGTAACGCACAGCCAAATCTCATCGATCGCTCCTCCGCAACACCATCTCAACCCGGCGGCGTCCGATTAATGCCCGAGACGGAACACCCGGATGCCGTTCGCATCGGTCGTATACGTCCCGACATACGATTTCGCCTGCTCCGGCGGGTCGGATATGGCCTGCGGCGGCGGCATGGACCGCAAGTCGCGCGGCGCCGGCGGATATGGATCCTCCCACGCCGTCACGCTGTTCGCAGTGAGCGCCGCAGCCCGGGCCGCCAAGACCCGTTGCATAACCATCTTGCGGCTGGGAATCTTCGGAGGATTAGGCGCCACCGGAACGGCCGCGCTCGGCAGCGGCGCAACCGGAACGCTCACCTCCTGCGCAGCCGCAGGCGGCCGCAAAGCCTGCAACACGGGCGTCTCCGGCATCGGTGCCGCTGCAGGCATCGGCGCGGCAGCAGGCACGGATGGCGCCTCGGACGGCGGAACTGCAGCCGCGTCCGCAACCGGCGGGGGCTCCACCAGAACTATCGCTTGTTGATCAGAAATGGCCGGCTCATCGCCGCTTCCGGTCCAAATAGCCGCCGCAATGCACGCGGCCACGCCCACGCCTATTCCAGCCAATGCAACCAAGCGATTCCGACGGGGCGCATGCGCGATGCTCGACAGCATAGGCCGGCTATGCTGCTGGCTGGCCCGCACTTCAGCCTGCTTCAACGACGGAGCGCGCATAGTCTCCGAAGGCGCGACCGCGGCCGGAGCCCGCTGGACCGCCGCAGGTCTCGGCCCAGGCAAAGGCGGAGTTATAATGGGACCCGTCGCCAGCCGTTCACGCAAATGCGCGAACTCATTGGGCCCGAGCAGGTCGAGGAAGCCCCGCTTGCCCGCAAGGACAAGCTGCAGGTGGGTTCCTTCCCGGCAGGCAAGTTGAATGAACCGCAAAGCCGAAGGCCGCAGTGTATTCGCATCGCTGATCAGCAACACGACACGCTCGCACGTCACATCCAATGTCGTGAGCGACCCGAAATTGGCCTTCAGGAACTCGTCATCCGTAACGCCGGGGCCAGGTTGCCCAAACGCCTGCCGCAACAGCACCGGAAGGCTCAATCCCTCCGAAGGCGTCCCCTCTGCCCGGAACACCCGGCAGTGCAGCGTGCTCAGGCATCCCGCGGCCGCATCAAGCAGCCTATGCCCGTCATCGCTCTTAATGAATAACGTGACGTCATCCCCGCCGAGGATCGCATCCAGCAACCGGTCCAGCGCATCGGGCTGTTGCGTCGGCGAGGCCGTATCAAGCGTGTCCACTGCCATCTCTGCTGCTCTGAATATCCGTGTTTCCAGGCGGCATAACGCGATACTCACTGATTTCGCTGCATGCTCGCAGCGGAAGGGTGCCAAATCGTGACCGCAACCGGACAGGTCCGGTTAACATAACAGTCCGCAAGCATTACCGCGCGCCACCCCCAATATAGGCCCATCGACGCTGAATTTAAAGCGCTTTTGGCAAGCTGGGCATCGTGGATGGCCGGCCCGGCCCAGTTGGGCGCAACCGGCCGGTCAAGCAGGCGTTGATTCGCAATCAACACGGCCGTGGTCCGTTTCGACCTGAAACCGGCCCTCTGCGATCCCATATCCACAACTGAACGACCATATCCCGACCTAGAGGAGAGGCTGCCGTGCCACGGACCGCCGCCAACCTGATGTGGGCCGACGCCCTCGCCATCGTGGCGCGCGCCGACCGCCTCCACCGTGAATTCTTCCGCCCGGCGCCATCCGGATGGGAACCACCCGTCGACCTCCTGGAAACCGCGGACGAGCTCATCCTCGTCGCCGCCCTCCCCGGCGTTCGTGCCACCGATGTCGAGCTGGTGATCGCCGGCGGCGAGCTCGCCATCGTCGGCACCCGCCGTCTTCCCACCCTGCCCGGCCGTGCAAGGATCCATCGCATGGAGCTGCCCCACGGCCATTTCGAACGCCGCATCGCGCTGCCGCCCGGCGCCTACGAACTATCACGGCGTGAGCTCGTAGACGGCTGCCTAACCGTCGTACTGCGGAAGATCGCTTAATGGACCTCCCCGCCGCCAACACGCCGCAGGCCGAGCTGCCCGCCGATGCATTGATCGCGGTCGCAACGCGCGACGCGGTGCTGTTCCCCGGCGCCGTCATCCCGCTCGCGGCCACCCGCCAGGCCACCATCGACGCATTGCAAGTCGCAGCCCGGGAAAGCCGGCACGTCGTCGTCGTGCTGCAGCGCGACCCGGCCGTCGAAAACCCCGCCCTCGCCGACCTGCACGCGATCGGCACCGAGGCCCGGCTGCTCCGCTACATCACCGCACCGGACGGCACCCATCACGCCATCCTCCAGGGCACCGGGCGCGTGCGGCTGCTATCCGCGGTCGACGGCCTGCCATACGCCGCGGTGCGCATCGAACGCATTCCGGAGCCCGAAACCGACGGTGCCGAGATCGCAGCGCGCGTGCACCAGCTCCGCGAGCGCGCGCTCGAGACCCTGCGCCTGATCGAGCAGGCGCCGCCCGACCTGGTCATGACCGTGCAGAACGTCGAGCCCGGCGGACTGCTCGCCGACCTCGTGACCGGCCTGCTGGATCTAACCCCCGAGGACAAGCAGGAAATCCTCGAAACCATCGATCTCGGCGAACGGCTCGACCGCGTGCTGTGGCGTCTCGCCTATCGCCTGGAGGTGCTGCGCATCTCCGCCGACATCGGCAAGCGCACCCGCGAGACGATGGCCGGCCGGCAGCGCGAGTTCATGCTGCGCGAACAGCTCAAGGCGATCCAAAAGGAGCTCGGCGACGACGACGGCGCGCCCGAGCTGCAGGATCTCGAGCGTGCCCTGAATGAGGCCGGGCTGCCCGAAGAGGTCGACCGCCAATCCAAGCGCGAGCTGCGCCGCCTGAAGCAGATGCCCGAGGCCAGCCCCGAGGTCGGCATGGTGCGCAGCTACCTCGAAGTGCTGTCCGAGCTGCCCTGGAAGCTGGGCGACGAGCCGCCGATCGACGTCGCAGCCGCACGCCAAGTGCTGGACGCCGAGCACTTCGGCCTCGAGAAGATCAAACGCCGCATCGTCGAGTTCCTCGCCGTCCGCAAGCTGAACCCCGGCGGCAAGGGGCCGATCCTGTGCTTCGTCGGGCCTCCCGGCGTCGGCAAAACGAGCCTCGGCCAGAGCATCGCCCACGCGACCAAGCAGCCCTTTGTACGAGTAAGCCTCGGTGGCGTGCATGACGAGGCCGAGATCAGGGGCCATCGCCGCACCTACATCGGCGCAATGCCGGGCAACATCATCCAGGCGATCCGCCGGGCCGGCTCGCGAAGCTGCGTCATGATGCTGGACGAAATCGACAAGCTCGGCAGCGGCGGTTTTCAGGGCGACCCGGCCTCGGCCATGCTCGAAGTGCTCGACCCCGAGCAGAACGGCACGTTCCGCGATGCCTATCTCGGCGTGCCGTTCGACCTCAGCCGCGTGCTGTTCATCGCGACCGCGAACCAGCTCGACACCATTTCCGGCCCACTGCGCGACCGCATGGAGGTCGTGCAGCTCTCCGGCTACACAGCCGAGGAAAAACAGGCGATCGCCGAACGATATCTCGTGCCGCGCCAGATCGTGCAAAATGGCCTGACGCACGATCAGGTCGAGCTCGACGGCAACGCGCTCGCCTCGATCATCAGCGACTACACGCGCGAGGCCGGCGTGCGCAGCCTGGAGCGCGAGATCGGCG
>CAXTJW010000177.1:0-7480 GCA_964244305.1 uncultured Acetobacteraceae bacterium | reverse complement strand
GCGATGTCGAGCACCTCGGCGGTCGGGTTCACCGGCGTCTCGAAATAGACCATCCTGGTGCGGCGCGAGAGCACGCCGTCGAGGTTGGCCGGGTCGGACATATCGACCGGGACGACGTTGATCCCGAACCGCGGCAGCGCGTCCTGGGTGAGCGCGAAGGTGTTGGAATAGACCGTGCGGTGGACCACGAGCTCATCGCCCTGCGACAGCAGCGACAGCATCAGCGAGCCGACCGCGCCCATGCCGGACGCGAACACGACACAGGCCTCGGCGCCTTCGAGGTTGGCGAGCCGGGCTTCAAGCACCGACTGGGTCGGGTTCTCCTCGCGCCCATAGAGCGGCCGCAGCGACTCCCCGGCCGCGATGGCCTCGCTTTCGGCGCTCGTTTCGAAGGCATAGGTCGAGGTCATATAGATCGGCGGGATCAGCGCGCCCTCCGCCCGCGTCCGGTCGAAGCCGTGATGGATGGCGCGGGTGGCGAAGCTGGGCGCGCGGTTGCGCCGGGGCGGCTCGCTCACGCTGCGATGGCCTCGCGCCAGCTCGGGTTGAGCACCCGGCCGGCCGCAAGCTCGGCCACGTCGCCCGCGGCCATCTCGCCGGCGACGGCGCGGCCCACCAGCTCGCCCATCAGCGCGCCCAACTTGAAGCCATGGCCGGAGCAGGCGCTGATCAGCCAGCCGGCCGCACCGGTCGGGTGCACCAGGAACTCCTCGTGCTCGGTGACGGTGTAGAAGCACGCCTTGGGTTCGAGCACGCCGTAGCGGTCGAGGTCGCGGTAGGCGGAGCGCGCGGCCGGCCATAGGCGCTCGAGGTCGTGCGCGTTGGCGATCCGGTCGCCATCGGGGTCGCCGGTGCGGGAGAACACGTGGTCGCCGACCTTGAGACGGGTGCCGCGCCGTGGGGGCAGCGTATACAACCCGCCCTCCGGCCGCACTTCGAGCATGACCGGCGCATTGGCCCAGGCCTCCGCCATTTCTGCCGGGGGCGAAAGGTATAGCACGGCCTGGCGCGACGGCACCGCGACGCCGCGCAGGCCCGGCACCAGCCGGTCCGCCCATGCGCCCGCAGCGACGACCACCGTGTCCCCCTCATGCACCACGCCGTCCGCCACCACGCGGCCGCGCTCCGGATCGACCTCTGTGACCCGTGCGCCCGTGCGCAGCGTGACGCCGAGCCGGCCCAGCAAGACGACGAGGTCCGTCAGGATTCGGATCGGGAACAGCATGCCGGCGCCATCCGTGCTGACGACGCGCTCCAGGCCCTCCGCCCGCACCATCGGGAACCGCCGTTCGACGTCATCGAGCGGAATGTCGCGGTAGCCGATGCCCATGGCGTCGAGCGAGCGGGATGCGCCGTCGTACCAGCCGTTATCGTGACGCAGGAAATAGACGGCACCGCACGGCTCGTAATGCGACGTGCCGGTCGCGCGCCACAGGCTGTCCCAAACCCGGAACGCCTCGGGCATGAGGTGCGCGTAGCCCTCCATCGTGCCGTAGGCGTGGCGGATGATGCGGTGCTCGTCATACGACGACGACCGCGGGTTCGGCAGCGGCCCCTGCTCGAATATTTCTACATGGATGCCGCGCCGGGCCAATGCCCAGGCGGTCGATAGTCCGGCGATGCCGCCGCCGACGATCAAGGCTTTTGTCATGCGTGTCTCCTGCGCATTGTGTCTCAGACCGATCGCAAGCGTGCGCCGGGGGCGCGCTGGCCGGAGCGGCGCTCCTCCAGCACCGCGAACCGCTGGATGACCCAGGAGCGGAACGAGGCGACGGCGGGGTCGGCGAGGTCTTCGGGATGGACATTGAGGAAGTAGCCATAGCCGTCCTCGACGACCGTCTCGAACGGCGCAACCAACTTGCCCGCGGCGAGGTCGCTGGCGAACAGCCGCGTGTCGAGCAGCGCCACCCCCTCGCCGGACCGCGCATACTGCGCCGCGAGGCAGGCGGTGTCGAACGCCAGGCCGCCGCCGGTGTCGAACTGCAGGCCGGTCTGCCGGGCAAAGGCCTCCCACAGCAATTGGCGCGGCTCGCGTTCCAGCTTGACGTGCAGCAGCTCGGCCGTCGCCAGGAATCCGGCCAGCCCGGCGGCGCGGGCACGGGCAGCGAGGTCCGGGTGGCACATCGGCGTCACCTGGATCATCCACAGCAGGTTCGACACATGGGTGCCGCCCTCCGGCCGGGCATAGACGATGGCGGCGTCCACGTCCTGCGGCGGCGCGCCGACGGTGCCGGGACTGGAGACATCAAGCGCCAGGCCGGGATATTCGCGCCGCAGGTCCTGCAGCATCGGCACCGCCAGCATCTGCGCGAAGCTCGGCGGCAGATGCAGGCGCAGGGTGCGCTGGCCGGGACCGTCGCTGGTGATGCCGTTCAGCGACTGCTCGATGCGGTCGAACGACTTGGCGACGACCGGCAGCAGCGCCGCGCCGGCCGCAGTCAAGATCAGGCCCTGCGGCCGCCGCTCGAACAGCTGCACCCGGAGCAGCGCCTCCAGGCTGATGACATGGCGGCTGATGGCGCTCTGCGACACGCCGAGCGATTGCGCGGCGCCGGTGAAGTTCAGCCGCTGGCCGACGGCCTCGAAGGCGCGCAGCGCATTCAACGGCAGCCAGCGCCGATCGATCGGCGAACGTTGCGATTTCAATGCGCGACCCTCACGCTGCCCAGGTTGCCCTGCCGCCTATCATCCCGGCAACCCTCATAGCCGGCAAAGCACAAAAACAGATCGGCCCATCCCAAAATACGATGAGCCAGACGGCGGCGATTCCGGCAATACTGCGTCACCCCGTCAAATCTGGCCATTAGGAACAGCATGACCGACCTCGCCCGCATCCGCGCCCTGCTCGACCAGCGGCGGCCCGGCCATGCGCTGCCGCGTGAGTTCTACACCGACGCCGACATCTTCGCCTTCGACCTCGACGCGATCTATCAGCGGTCCTGGATCATGGCCGGGTTCGAGGCGGAGCTGCCATCGCCGGGCTGCACCTTGGCGTTGACCGTCGGCCGCTCGCCGGTCGTGGTGGTGCGCGGCCGCGACGGCGAGCTGCGGGCGTTCTTCAACTCGTGCCGCCACCGTGGCGCGCAGATCTGCGCCGACGGCCTGTCGAAGCGGCCCCGGCTGGTGTGCCCCTACCACCAGTGGTCCTATGACCTGGAGGGCAAGCTGGTGAACGCGACCCGCATGGGCGCCGATTTCGACCCGGCCGCACACAACCTGCGCCCGGTGGCGCTGCGCACCATCGCCGGCACCATCTACGTCTGCCTGTCCGACGCGCCGCCCGCGTTCGACGACTTCCACGACCAGTTCGAGCCGATGCTGGCGCCGCACCAGCTGCACCTCGGCAAGGTGGCGTTCGAGGCCACTCTGGTCGAGCGCGCCAATTGGAAGCTCGTGATGGAGAACGCGCGCGAGTGCTACCATTGCGCCACCAACCACCCGGAACTGTCCGTCACCTTCCCGGTCGGACGCCGGTCGCTGACGATGGCGGCGCAGCAGGAGCTCAATGCGACATTCAGCGCCCGCATGGCCGAGCAGGGCTTGCCGGCGGGCCCGGTCGAGGGCGCGTGGTGGCAGGCCGGGCGTTTCCCGCTGAACGAGGGCGTGCAGTCGCTGACGATGGACGGCCGGTCCTGCGTGGCCCGCACCATCGGCCATGTCGGCAACGGCGACGTCGGCTCGCTGCGCTGGGCGCTGGAGCCGCACAGCTTCGCCCACGCGCTCGGCGATTATGTGTTCATGTTCAGCGCGATGCCGACGGCGCCGGAGGAGACGGTGGTGACGGCCAAGTGGCTGGTGAGCGCCGATGCGGTCGAGGGCGTGGATTACACGATTCCGCGGCTGACGGAGTTGTGGGACAAGACCAACCTGCAGGACCGCGCACTGGCCGAGAACAACCAGCGCGGCGTGCGCTCGGCGGGCTTCATCCCGGGGCCATACTCGCCGGAAGCTGAGACGCTGGTGGCGCGGTTCGTCGATTGGTATTGCGGCAAGGCGCGCGAATACATTACGGAGTGCGATTCAAGCCGTCCGATTTAACGCTTGCGAACTTCTGGCCATGCCAGCACTGTTCTTGCATGGCCCTGTCCGGCACCGCCTAAAACACGCGCGCCGGTCAGCTCAGGAGGACGCCGATGCGCAAGTCGCCGAAGTTTTTGGACCGCCTGCGGCGTGAGGCCAGTGACCTCGAGAACCACGTGGTCGACGAGTTCCTCGCCGGACGCCTGGACCGGCGCGGCCTGTTGCGTGAGGGCAGTCGCTTCGGCCTGGCGCTGCCGCTGATCGGCGGCCTGCTCGGCACCGCCAACCCCTTCGGCATCGGCCATGCCTTGGCGCAGGCCGGTCAGAAAGACGCCACCATCCGCGTCGCCTCGCCCACCCCGGCGGGCGCGGTCGAGCCGGTCTCGGTTGCGACCTCGGGCGGCCTGATCCTGCTGATGCAAACCGGCGAGTTCCTGGTTTTCGACCAGCCGGACCTGATGCTGCGGCCAATGCTCGCTTTGTCCTGGAAGGCCAACGAGGACGGCACCGTCTGGACGTTCACGCTGCGTCCGAACGTGAAGTTTCACAACGGGCACGTGCTGAATGCCGACGATGTCGTGGCGACGATGGACCGGCTGGCCAACCCGAAGAACGGCTCGAATGCGCTGTCGGCGCTGCGCGGCGTGCTTTCGGTCGGCGGCGCGCGCAAGGTCGACGACCTCACGGTCGAGTTCCATCTCGACGCGCCGAACGGCAACTTCCCCTACATCATATCGTCCGACAACTACAACGCGATCATCCTGCCCGCCGACTACGCCGGGGACTGGGAGAAGACGTTCATCGGGACCGGGCCGTTCAAGCTTGAGAAATACACGGCGAAGGTGGGTGCCAGCTTCGTGCGCAACCCCGATTACTGGGGCACGAAGGCGCTGCCGGCACGCACCGAGTTTACCTTCTTCGCCGACCAGCAGCCGCAGATCCTGGCGTTGCAGGGCGCGCAGGTGGACATCATCTCGCAAGTGGTGGTGCAGGGCGCGCAGGGCCTGCTGAACGACCCGGACACCAAGATCGTCAAGGTGCGGGCGGCGACGCACCGGCAGCTTCATATGCGCAACGATATGCCGAAGTTCGCCGATAAGCGGGTGCGGCAGGCGATCGCGCTGACGCTCGACCGGCCCGGCATCATCGCCGGGCTGTTCCGCGGCCTGGCCGAGCCCGGCAACGATTCGCCGTTCGCGCCTGTGTATCCGTCGACCGACAAGTCGGTGCCGCAGCGCAAGAAGGATATCGCGGCCGCCCGCGCGCTGATGGCGGCGGCTGGCGTCCCCAACGGCTTCGAGGCGACGCTCACGACGGAGCGGCTGCAGGAGATCCCGGACTACGCGGTGCTCGTGCAGAACGCCTGCCGCGACATCGGCGTCAAGCTGAACCTCAAGATCGAGACGGACAGCGCCTACTATGGCAAGGCGCAGCCGGGCCAGTCGGACTGGCTCGACAGCGAGATGGGCATCACGGATTATGGCCATCGCGGGGTGCCGAACGTGCTGCTGGGCGCGCCGCTGCTGAGCGCCGGGGCGTGGAACGCCGCCCATTTCAAGAGCCCGGCCTATGATGGGCTGGTGGCGAAATACATCGCCACCACCGACCTCAGCGTGCAGCGCGAGACCGCAAGCAAGATCCAAGCCCTGCTGCTCGACGAGACGCCGGTCATCTTCGCCTATTTCTACGACTACCTCATGGCGACCGCGCCCGCCGTCGCCGGAGTCACGGTCACGGGCATTGGCCAGGTGTTCCTCGCCAACGCGACGATCGCCTGACGTGCTTCCCCGTTTCGCACGGCGGGTCGGGCGGCGGCTGGGCCTCAGCTTGCTCACTCTCGCTTTGCTCAGCGTCGTCGTGTTCGCCGGCGCGCAACTGCTGCCCGGCGACGTCGGCCGCGCCATCCTGGGCCCGCTCGCCGACCCCGACGCGGTCGCGGCCATCAACCACGAGGTCGGCGCCGACCGCCCGGCCATCGAGACCTATTTCACTTGGATCGGTCATTTCCTGACCGGCGACATGGGACGCTCCTACACCTTCCGTGCCCCCGTCTCGCCGTTCGTCGCGAGCGCATTGGCGAACTCGCTCAAGCTCGCGGCGGTCGCGTTCGTCATCGTCGTGCCGCTGTCGATCGGCGCCGGCGTCTATGCCGCGATGCACGCCGGACGCTGGCAGGACCGGGTGATCAGCATCGCCAGCCTGTCGTTGACGGTGATCCCGGAGTTCGTCTCGTCGATCGCGCTCATGCTCGTGCTCGGCATCTGGCTACGCTGGCTGCCGATCTCGGCGGCGACCCGGCCGGGCACGGCACCGCTCGAACAGCTGCGGCACTTGATCCTGCCCGCGCTGCCCCTGGTGATCGTGCTGTTCGGCTACATCGCCCGCATGGCGCGGGCCGGCACCCTGGAGGCGCTCGACTCCGACTACACCCGCACCGCGACCCTCAAGGGGCTGCCCGCGCGCACCGTCATCTTCCGCCACGTGCTGGGCAACGCGCTGCTGCCGACCATCACCGTCGTCGCGGCCCAGGTCGGCTATATGATCGGCGGGCTGGTCGTCGTGGAGACGCTGTTCCGCTACCAGGGCATCGGCAGCCTTATTCTCACCGCGGCGCGCGGCAAGGATTTCCCGATGCTGGAGGCGGGCATCCTGACGGTCGGCGCGATCTTCGTCATGACCACGCTCGTGGCCGACACGCTGTATACGGTGCTCAATCCGCGGTTGCGCGAGGGAGGCGGGCGATGACGGCCACGACGGCCACCGCGGACGTTGGCCTGCCGGCCGCCGGCGTCGCCCAAACCGATCCGGCCGCCGAGCCGCTCGTCGCACCACCCAGCCGCATCGCCCGGCTGCTGCGGTCCGGGCCGTTCGTGGTCGGAGCGATGATTGTGCTGTTCTGGGTGTGCTGCGCGCTGTTCGGCCCGCTGGTCACGCCATACGACCCCTACGCCGACGACCTGCTGAACACTCTGGCGCCGCCGTCCGCCGCGCATTGGTTCGGCACCGATCAGATCGGCCGCGACATCCTGTCCCGCATCATCGTCGGCGCCCGGCCCATCCTCTCAGTCGCACCATTGGCGACCCTGCTGGCGACCGCCGCCGGCACGTCGCTCGGCCTGCTGATCGGCTATGTCGGCGGCTGGCTCGACAGCTTGATCAGCCGGCTGATCGAGGTGCTGCTGGCGCTGCCGCTCATCGTGGTCGCGTTGCTGGTGCTGGTTGCGTTGGGGCCGTCCTCCACCAACGTGATCGGCGTCATCGGCATCATCTTCACCCCGCTGATCGCCCGCACCGTCCGCTCGGCCGTGCTGTCCGAGCGCTCGCTCGACTACGTCGCCGCCGCCGAATTGCGCGGCGAGGGCGCGCTGCACATCATGTTCGTCGAGATCCTGCCGAACGTGCTGCCGCCGATCCTGGTCGAGACGACGGTGCGGCTCGGCTACGCGATCTTCACCGTGGC
>CAXTJW010000176.1:0-7516 GCA_964244305.1 uncultured Acetobacteraceae bacterium | reverse complement strand
GCCGGTTGCGCGGATGCGGGAACGGCACGCGCAGCTCGCTTGCGACCCGGCCGGGATTGGAGCTGAACACCAGGATGCGGTCGCACATCAGCACCGCCTCCTCGATGTTGTGCGTCACCATCAGCACGGATTTGACCGGCAGCTTGCCCTCGCTCCAGAGGTCGATAAGGTCGGTGCGCAACGTCTCCGCCGTTAGTACGTCGAGTGCGCTGAACGGCTCGTCCATCAGCAGCAGGTCCGGATGGACGACCAGGGCGCGGGCCAGGCCGACGCGCTGACGCATACCGCCCGATAGTTCCTTGGGATAGGCGCTCTCGTAGCCGCCGAGGCCGATCAGGTCGATCGCGGCCTCGGCCCGGCTTTCGCGCGCGTCCCGCGCCATGCCGAGCGCCTCAAGGCCGAGCTCCACGTTTTCCTGCACGGTGAGCCAGGGGAACAGCGCAAAGCTTTGGAAGACCATCGCGACGCCGTCGGCTGGGCCGTGCAGCGTCTGGCCGCGCCACACCACCTTGCCGGACGTGGGCGGCAGCAGGCCGGCGATGATGCGCAGCAGCGTCGACTTGCCGGAGCCCGACCGGCCCAGCAATCCCACGATCTCGCCGTCGCGGAGCGAGACGTCGACGCCGTCCAGCACGACGAAATCCGCGGTGCTGTCTTTGTGGTAGGACTGGCGGACGCCTCGGACCTGCAACAGGTCGTCGGCCGCGAGGGTCTGGTCCATGAGCGGCTCTTTTCTGGAGGATCAGGCGGGTCTAGAGGGTCAGGCGGCGGGCGGCGAAGCTGTAGAGCGGACGCCAGAGCAAGCGGTTGAAGGCGACGACGAACGCGGACATCACCACAACGCCTAGCACCACCTTGGCCGTGGCGCCATTAGCGGTCGCCTGCGCGATATATGCGCCCAGGCCGTGCGCCTCGAGCTTGGTGTTGCCCCAACTCGCGACCTCGGACACGATGGCGGCGTTCCACGAGCCGCCGGACGCGGTGATGGCGCCGGTCACGTAATACGGGAAAATACCCGGCAGGATGACCCGGCGCCACCACAGCCAGCCGCCGACGCGAAAGTTGCGCGCGGCTTCCTGCAGGTCGCCGGGAAAGGCGCTGGCGCCGGCGATCACGTTGAACAGGATATACCACTGCGTCCCCAGGATCATGAGCGGGGTCAACCAGATGTCCGGGTTGCCGGCGAAGCGCACGATCAGCACGACGAAGATCGGGAAGAACAGGTTGGCCGGGAACGCCGCCAGGAACTGCGCGATCGGCTGGGCGCGCCGCCCCCATTTCGGACGCAGCCCCAGCCAGACGCCGATCGGCACCCAGACCAGGGTCGCCAGCGTCATCAACACCACGACGCGCACGAGCGTCAGCAGACCCAACTCAACGGCTTCGAGCAGGTCCGACCAGGCGAGTGTTTGCGATACGAAGCTTACGATCTGCCATACCGCCGCCGCCAGCGCCACAGCCAGCACGGCTATGAACACGCTATCGCCGAGACGGGTCGGCACCGGTCGCCGTGCCGCTCGCGGTTTCGCGCGGAACGACAGGCGCAAGCCGCCGAATGCGTCGAACACCGAGCCGACGAGGCCCGATACTGCGCGCAATAGCCGGGTGCGGCGCAGCAGCTTGAGTACCCAGGGATCCTCGACCTCCTCGGCCGTCGTCATCTCGAACCGGAACTTGGAGGACCACGCCACCAGCGGCCGGAACAACAGCTGGTCGTAGGCCAAGATGACGACGAGCATGGCGAGGATTGCATACAGCACGGCGCCAATATCCCTTTGTTCCAGCGCCAGCGCCACGTAGCTGCCGATGCCGGGCAGCTTCCAGGTGGCGTCGCCCACGCTCACCGCCTCGCTCGCCACCACGAAGAACCAGCCGCCGGACATCGACATCATGGTGTTCCACACCAGGCCCGGCATGGCGAACGGCACTTCGAGCCGCCAGAAACGCTGCCAGGAGGTCAGCCGAAAGCTTCGGGTGGCCTCGTCCAGGTCCGCCGGGACGGTCTTCAGCGCCTGATAGAGGCTGAACGCCATGTTCCAGGCCTGGCTGGTGAAGATGGCAAAGATGGCCGCGAGCTCGGCGCCCAGCACGCGGCCGGGGAACAGGCTCATGAAGAAGACGACCGTGAACGACAGGAAACCCAGGATCGGCACGGACTGCAGTATGTCGAGGATCGGCACCAGGATCAGCCCGGCGCGCCGGCTTTTCGCCGCCCAGGTCGCATAGGTGAAGGTGAACAGCAGCGAGCAGACCAAAGCCGCGAACATACGCAGCGTGGTGCGGACCGCGTAGCCCGGCAGGAACCAGGGGTCGAGCACGATGGTCGTCGCTTCAGGCGTGTCGAGCGGCGCCAAGGTCCCGCGTGCGATGCCCGTGACGTAGACCAGCGCGCCGAATATGCACACGCCGGCGACGATGTCGAACAGGTTGGGCAGGCGGCGCACAGACGCGAAGGCGGGGAATACGTTATTGGACATTCGTGGCATCCTGCCGGGGAACAGGGCAGTCCCATAGCCTGTTCGGCGCAGCGAGTCAGCACAATGCCCCGTGTCAATCCGGTGACAGGCGATGGACCCGACACTCTATGCTTGGCAGCCAAGCCCATGTCCGATCAGGCAAAAATGTTACGTTACCTAATGTAGTCTTGAGGTTGTCGGCCGTAGACGGCGCGTTGATCGCTAGTGGTCCGATCCTAACGTTCGAGTCCCGAACGTTAGGTGAGTCGGTCCACCAAACGAAGGCTCGTGGTGGAAATCGAACGGAAGTATTTGGCCAATCTGCACGGCTAGCCTTTGTTCGCTGGGCCCACTCACCGAACGCTTGAGTATCAAGCCTCAGGATTGGACCACTTGTGCCCGTTTGAGCCCCATCTTCCCACTCGCCGGCTTTTTCGCTGCAACAACGGGGACGGGTCCCTTGGAATGACGTGCCGCGGCTTCGAGCGCCGTCATCGCCACAATATTGGTCTGCATCGTCCTTATAGTGGTGAGCATCGCTCCCAGCTCGTCCGCTCCGACGCTGGGCAGGTTCGTATCGGCCTGACCCGCCGCGACGCGGCAGAGCGCGGCGGACACGTCGGCGATCATTCCCGTGATGTGGCGCGCCAGCACCGTGACGATCATCCCGCCCAGGACCATGGCGGCGCAGGTCCAAATCAGTATCTGGAACTTGCCGTCCGCCATTTCGGCCTGCGCGCCCGCCTGATACTTGAGAACGTCTCCGGCGGCGTGGTCAACTAGGCGCCCAAGCCGTCGGTTTGCAATCTGGGCAAGCGCAGCCGTACGGCTGCTTTCGATGGGCTCTGCAACAGCTGCACGCCAGTCTGCGACCGCCGCGGATGCGGTGGCGGCTAGTTGCGCTGCCTCAGGGGTGACGGCGCGCTGGGCGATAGCTGCCAGGTCCGCGTCCAACGCTTGGGAAAGGGCGTTCACGCGAACCTGCTGCTCGGCCTGGTGAGGCAGCGCCAAATTGGCGGCCATGGCGCTTTCAAGTGCAACGAAGCCAGCCGAAGCCGACCGGGCACGATCGACAGACAACAGCGGGCCTTCGATCGCCTGGTCGGTCAGGTAGCCGAGCGCGACAACGCTGCGGATGGCATAGGCGCCCAGGCTCGCGGTGACGACGCTCAAGCACAGGAAGGCGAGCAGGATTTTTCGCCGGATCGTCAGATGCGCGGCGGGCCGTGCCGTGGCAGACGCCGTGTGCGGCTTGGCGAGGAGGGTGAGCTGCGCGATTGATATTGCCATACCGGCATCATGCCCAACCGAAGTTACGAAAAGGTAAACGGGTCGCGTCGGACGTGTCCGCGCCGTCGTCGGCCGCCGGTTTCGGCCGCATGGCTGTGTATCGACGGCCCGACGCGCTATAATAGACCTCTTACCCAAACGAGGCGCCGTTGGCTGACGATCCCTACACGCTGCTGGGCATTGCCCGGACCGCAACGGAAAAACAAATCCGCACCGCATTCCTGAAGCTCGCCAAAACCAGTCATCCGGACGTCAATCCTGGGGACAAGCGGGCCGAGGAACGCTTCAAGGCGATCTCCAGCGCGCACGACCTGCTTTCCGACCCCGTGCGGCGCGCCCGCTTCGACCGGGGCGAGCTCGACGCGTCCGGACAAGAGGCCCCGCCGCGCGGCTACCGGCCTGGCGGCGCGCATCCCGGCAACGCCTATGCCGGCGGCGACATGGAGGACATCCTAGCCGGCATGTTCAGTGGCCAGGGCCGTGGCGGACCGGCTCGGCCGCGCCGCGGCTCCGATCAGCGCTACACCCTAGTGGTCACGTTCCTGGACGCGGCGAATGGCGCCAAGCAACGGCTCGCACTACCGTCTGGCGGCAATCTGGACGTGCAGGTCCCGCCGGGGATCGAGAGCGGTCAGACATTGCGCCTGCGCGGCAAAGGCAATGCCGGAGCGGCTGGCGGCCCGGACGGCGACGCGCTGATCGAGGTCACCGTCTCACCGCATCCCCTGTTTCGCCGCGAGGGCCAGGACATCCACCTCGATTTGCCGATCAGCCTCACCGAGGCGGTGCTGGGCGCACGCGTCCCGGTTCCGACGGTCGCCGGCCCCGTTACGATGGCGATCCCGCCGGGGTCCGACAGCGGGACCAAGCTGCGGCTACGCGGCCGGGGCATCCCGGAGCATGGCAAGCAGCCGGCCGGCGACGCCTATGCGACGATCCGCGTGATGGTCGGCCCGGCCGACGACGCGCTACGCGATTTCCTGCGCGACTGGGCGCCGGGTCAGGCGTTCGATCCGCGGAATGCGCCGCCGGGCGACTGAGCGCTTTGTCCGATCAGCTTGCGGATCACGCCCACGGAATCGTCGCTGGCCCAATCGGCCGCGCCCTCCAGCCGTCCGCGCTCCTTGCCGGAGCGGTCGATCAGCAGCGTGGTGGGAATACCCCGCGCGCCCAGCGCCCGGGCTGCGTCGCCGCGTTGATCCAGCAGGATCGGCAGCGTCTGGATGCCCTTTTCGCGGTAAAAACGCTCGACCGGAGGCGCGCCGCCACGGTCCGACGACAGCGTGAGCACCGCCACCCGATCGTTCATCACCAGACGCGCCAAGGCGTCGAGCGCCGGCATCTCGGCGACGCAGGGCACGCACCATGTGGCCCAGAGGTTCAGCACGACCCCCTGCCCGGCATAATCGGCCAGTGTACGGACCGTGCCGTCGGCGGTACTGAACCGAATATCCGGCACCGTGGCGCCATCCACGCGCTGCAGGCTCGAAAGTCCGGGCAGCACGCCCGCTGCCCACAGTTTGCGTGGGCTCGCCGCCGCCGGTAGGGTCATGGCCGCCGCCAGCAACGCGCGGCGCTGAATTGGGATCATGGTGCGTCCTTGAGTATCGACTTCAATGCAGATGGGTCCGACGCCGGCGCGATCCAGCCACATCCGACCACCGGCGGCCCGACCACTGACGACCTGCGCAACGCCCAGGCCAACGCCCAATGGGGTGGGCGGTTTGTGCGCGGCCCCTCCGTCATCATGCAGGACATCAACGCCTCGATCGGCTTCGACCGCAAGATGTGGCGGCAGGACATCCGCGGCAGCCTGGCGCACGCCGCCATGCTCGCCCGCGCCGGGGTGATCGCGCCCGGCGACGAGGCGGCGATCCGCACCGGCCTCGACGGCATCGCCGCCGAGATCCAGGCCGGCCATTTCCCGTTCGTCGACAACCTCGAAGACATCCACATGAACATCGAGGCGCGCCTGACGGAACGGATCGGCGAGGCGGGGAAGCGGCTGCACACCGGGCGCAGCCGCAACGACCAGGTCGCAACCGATTTTCGGCTCTGGGTGCGGGACGCCATCGATGGCCTGGACCTGCAGATCGCCGACGCGATGCGCGCGCTGGCCGACCGGGCGGCGGAGTTCGCGGCCGATCCGATGCCGGGCTTCACCCACCTGCAGACCGCGCAGCCCGTGACGTTCGGGCACCATCTGCTGGCCTATGTCGAGATGCTGGGCCGCGACCGCGGGCGCCTGGCCGACTGCCGCCGCCGGCTGAATGAATGTCCGCTTGGATCGGCGGCGCTCGCCGGCACGAGCTTTCCGATCGACCGGGCCGATACTGCCACCGCGCTGGGTTTCGACCGGCCGACCGCCAACTCGCTCGACGCCGTATCCGACCGCGACTTCGCGCTGGAGTTCCTGGCAGCGGCGGCGATCTGCGGCATGCACCTGTCGCGCCTGGCCGAGGAGCTGGTGATCTGGTGCAGCGCGCCGTTCGGCTTCGTGCGGCTGTCGGACGCGTTCACCACCGGCAGCAGCATCATGCCGCAAAAGCGCAACCCGGACGCGGCCGAGCTGGCGCGCGCCAAGACCGGCCGCATCACCGGCGCGCTGGTGGCGCTGCTGATGGTCATGAAGGGGCTGCCGCTCGCCTACGCCAAGGACATGCAGGAGGACAAGGAGCCGGTGTTCGACGCCGCCGACGCGCTCGCTTTGTCGTTGGCGGCGATCGGCGGCATGGTGCGGGACATGACGCCGGACCTTGCCCGCATGCGCGCGATGGCCGGGTCGGGGTTTGCCACGGCGACGGACCTGGCGGATTGGCTGGTGCGGGTGCTGCGGCTGCCGTTCCGCACGGCGCACCATGTCACCGGACGCCTGGTGGCGACGGCGGAGGCGCGCGGCGTCGGGCTCGCCGATCTCACGTTGCAGGAAATGCAGGCCGCCGAATCCGGCATCACCGCCGAGGTGTTCGGCGTGCTGACGGTCGACGCCTCGGTGGCCAGCCGCACCAGCTTCGGTGGCACCGCGCCGGCCAACGTGGCTGCGCAGGCGGCGCGCTGGCAGGCGGCGCTGCAATGAGGGCCGCATTGCTTGTCGCGCCCATGATACTCGCACTCGTCCTACTCGCGGGCTGCGGCAAGAAGGGCTCGCCCGACGCCCCCGGCCCGGCAAGCGAAATCAGCTACCCCCGCACCTACCCCTCACGGTGACCATGCCGCACCCTGCCCTTCTCGCGCACGACCCCGATCCCACCGCCGCCGAGCTGATCGCCGCCCGGCCGCATCTGTCGATGCATGCCATGGACGGCCTGCTGATGGAGGGCGTGCCGCTCAACGCCGTCGCCGACCGGCTGGGCACGCCGACTTGGGTGCTCTCGGCCGGGTGCATTCGCGGGCGGCTGGCGGCATTGCACCATGCGTTCGCGCAGGCCGGCCTACCGGCGCGGGTCCACTATGCGGTTAAGGCGAACGACCATCTTGCCGTGCTGCGCCTCATGGCCCAAGGCGGCGCCGGCGCGGATGTGGTGAGCGGCGGCGAGCTGCGGCGGGCCCAGCTCGGCGGTATTGCGCCGGGCCATATTGTGTTCTCCGGCGTCGGCAAGGCCGAGTGGGAGCTGCGGCTCGCCATGGAGGCCGGCGTCGGCCAGATCAACGTCGAGAGCGCCGAGGAGCTGGAGATGCTGTCCGGCATCGCGCACGGCATGGGCCGCACGGCCCGGGTGGCGCTGCGCATCAACCCGGACGTGGACGCCGGCACCCACGCCAAGATCACG
>CAXTJW010000175.1:0-7542 GCA_964244305.1 uncultured Acetobacteraceae bacterium | reverse complement strand
GGCCAAAGGCCATGCGCATCGGCGCTGGGCTGGCTGACCGGCGGGTTGTAGCGGCCAAGGCCAAGGTCTGGGCCGGCAGCGGCGCGCAGTTCGAAGAATGTGCATTTGGTGCACGCGGCATCCTGGATTTGGAAGGTGCTCGCCATGACAAACTCCTGTGTTCACCTCGGGCAGCAACGCCCAGGCATCAAATCTATCGCGCGTGGCGGTGATAAGTTCAACACTATCTCTATGACAGTTGCAGCACTCCCGATGTCCGCCTCAATAAAAAAGTCAACCTCGGAAATAGAATTAATAATCATTTGCCATTGACGTGATGATGCGACTGACTTGCCGACAGTCGGGTGTGCTGGCGCTTGCAGATGAGAGGCATTCGCATTAACTTCGCTCCAGTGGGATGGCGAGGTCGGATATGCAGGTTGGGACGATCAAGGCGGGACCGGTCGACTCAGGGGAAATGCTGCCGGCCGCAGAGGGTGCGCTGCTTTGGTCCATGCGTGCCTGGGTGCTCGCCCGTTGCCGGGCAGAGGAGTTGCAGGTGGAGGAACGGATCGAGGCGGCGTTGGATCGCGTGGATGCGCCGGATGCCGGGCGCGAGTTCTGCAAATTCATGGATGCCGTGGAGCGCGGAGGCATACGGCCGGTCGTTGTCGGCCCGCTCTGCGCCCGGCGGCTCACTGCAGACGAACGGGCGTTGCTGGACGTGTTCACCTGCGTCCAGTCGGAGCGTGCAGCCGAGGCTGCGCAGCATGGTCGCGCCGGCGACGGTCGGCGCAGCGCTGGAGTGGGCGGCAGATGTCGCGCTCGCGCTGGACGATGCAGGGCACAGGCTTGGCGCCGTCCGCAATCCGGTGCGGCCGATGCTGGAGCTACGGCCCGCGCTGCACTGATCGTGCTCGCTCATGGCGCTGACGGATTGGGCGCCTCGGCGCGTTTAAAGCGATTGCGAATTACTTGCAACTGCGATAGTGCGGCACACGTTGTCACCCAGGGAGCGTCACGCTTTCCCCCGGACCTTGTGCAACGTAGCTCGGAGTTCCAATGCTGATCCCATTCCTGATCATGCTGCGCGAGGGAATCGAGGCCGCCCTGATCGTCGGCATCGTCGCCTCCTACCTCGCGCAGACCGGGCGCGCTCAAATGCTGCCGCGCGTGTGGGCCGGGGTCGGCCTGGCCAGCGTCTTGTGCCTGGCGCTCGGGGTGGGGCTCGATCTAGCGAGCGCCGAATTCCCGCAGGCGCAGCAGGAGTTCTTCGAGGGCGCCGTCGCCCTGATCGCCGCCGCGGTGCTGACCTCGATGGTGTTCTGGATGCGCAAGGCCGCCCGCTCGATCAAGGGCCAGCTGCACGACAGCGTGGACGCCGCATTGCGCCCCGGCGGCTCCGGCTGGGGGCTGGTGGGCCTGGTGTTCCTGGCGGTAGGGCGGGAGGGACTGGAATCCGTGTTCTTCCTGCTCGCCACCTTCCAGCAAGGCGAGGGCTGGACGCTGCCCGCCGGGGCGCTGCTCGGCCTGCTCTGCGCCGTCGGCGTGGGCTATGCGATCTATCGCGGCGGGGTGCGCCTGAACCTGCGCGTGTTCTTCCGCTGGACGGGCGTGTTCATCATCTTCGTGGCCGCCGGGTTGCTGGCGTCGGGCCTGCGCGCCTTCCATGAGGCCGGGGTTTGGAACGGCCTGCAGGCCACCGCCTTCGACCTCAGCGGCGTGCTGCCCAATGACGCCATCGCCGGCACCCTCCTAGCCGGGCTGTTCGGCTACAGCGACACGCCCACGGTCGGCGAGGTGCTGGTCTACGTCGCCTACCTCATTCCCGCACTGGTGCTGTTCGGCAGCGGGATGCGTCAACCGGTCGCGGTCCGCCGGGCCCAAATCTAGAAAGGCCATGACCATGCCAAGACTGCATCACCTCCCGATGTGGCTATCGGCCCTCCTGCCGCTGGCTGCCCATGCCGCCGACAAGCCGCCTGCCCCGGTGACAATGACCATCACCGACAAAGGCTGCGTCCCGGCCACCCTGGCCGTGCCTGCGGGCAAGGTGACGTTCCGCATCAAGAACGAAAGCCACCGTGCGCTGGAGTGGGAGGTCTTGAACGGCGTGACCGTTGTGGCGGAGCGGGAGAACATCCTGCCGGGCTTCACCCAGCCGCTGACCGCGACGTTGGCGCCGGGCGAGTACCAGATGACCTGCGGGCTGCTGAGCAATCCGAAAGGCGTTTTGAAGGTTTCCGGCGCCACCCAGACGGCGATCGCCACACCCGCGGAATTGGTCGAGCCGATCGCGCAATACCGAGCCTACGTGATCGCGGAAACGGATGCGCTGGTCACCGCGACCGCTGCGTTCACGGCGGCCGTGATGGCGGGCCGGCTCGACGAAGCGCAGCGGCTGTATGCCCCTGCGCGAGTCCATTACGAGCGGATCGAGCCGATCGCCGAGCTTTTCGACGACCTGGACAAGGCGATGGACGCCCGGGTGGACGATTTCGAGAAGAAAGAGGCCGACCCGACCTGGATTGGCTTCCATCGCCTGGAAAAGGCGCTGTGGGTGGACAAGACCACGGAAGGTATGGCTGACACGGCCGACAAGCTGGCCGGCGACACGGCGGAACTGCGCAAGCGGCTGGACACGCTGGAACTGCCGCCCAAGGCCGTGGTGGGCGGTGCAGCGGAGCTGATCGAGGAGGTCGCCTCCAAGAAGATCAGCGGCGAGGAGGACCGCTACAGCCACGCCGACCTGTGGGACTTCCAGGCCAACACCGACGGCGCGCAGAAGATCTATGGCCTGCTGAAGACTTTGGTCGCAGCGAAGGATCCGGCGCTCGTGGCCCGGGTCGATGCCAATTTCGCCCGGGTGGACGCGACCTTGGTCAAGTACAAGCAGGGCGAGGGCTTCGAGAGCTACGACAAGCTGTCCGTCGCGGACAAGAACGCGCTGAAGCGGTCCATCACCGCGTTGGCGGAGGACCTGTCCACTCTGCGGGGTAAGCTGGGCGTCGAATGAGCCCGGGACGACGTGGCCTGCTGCTGGGGCTCGGCGCTGCGGGCGGCGCCGCCGTGGCGCGCGCGGCCACCCTGCCGGACAATCGGCCAGCCCAGCCTGTCGAGGAGGCGGACGGCACCCAGGACCGGGTGCCGTTCTATGGCCCTCACCAGGCGGGGATCGCCACGCCACAGCCGGCCGCTGCCCTGGTGGCGGCGTTCGACGTGCTGGCCGATAACCGGGCCGAACTGGCGGAGATGCTCGGCCTGTTGACGAAGCGTTGCGCCTTCCTGACCACCGGGGGCGCCGTTGCCGAGCTGGACCCGAAGCTGCCGCCCATGGACTCCGGCATGCTCGGGCCGCGCGTGTTTCCCGACGCATTGAGCGTGACGGTGGCGGTTGGGGCTTCGTTGTTCGACGACCGCTTCGGTCTCGAGGCGGCGCGCCCGCGCGGGCTGGTCACGATGGCGGGTTTCCCCAACGACGCGCTGGATGCCGGACACTGCCATGGCGACCTGCTGCTGCAGTTCAACGCCAACACCGCCGAAACCAACATCCACGCGCTGCGCGACATCCTGAAGTCGCTGCCCGAGCACGTGGCGCTGCGCTGGAAGATGGAGGGCTTCCTGCCGCCGCACACCATCAAGAAGCAAGGGCGCGACACCGTCCGCAACCTGATGGGGTTCAAGGACGGCACCGCCAACCTGGATGCGCGCGATGCCGCGTTGATGGACAAATTGGTCTGGACCCGCGCGGGAGATGGCGAGCCCGGCTGGACCAGTGGCGGCAGCTACCAGGTGGTGCGGCTGATCCGCATGCTGGTGGAGCGCTGGGACCGCACTCCGTTGGGCGAGCAGCAGACCATTTTCGGCCGGAGCAAGGCAGAAGGCGCACCGCTCGGCATGGCTGGGGAACACGACGTGCCCGACTACGCCGCCGATCCGGCCGGCGAGGGCGTGCCGCTGGATGCCCATATTCGCCGGGCCAACCCGCGTACGGCCGATACGCAATCCAGCCTGATTTTGCGCCGGGCCTACAACTACTCCCGCGGGCTGACCAAGGCCGGGCAACTGGACATGGGCCTGATCTTCGGCTGCTTTCAGGCCGACCTGGGCGCCGGATTCCTGACGGTGCAGGAGCGCCTGAACGGCGAAGCGTTGGAGGAGTACGTCAAGCCGTTCGGCGGCGGCTACTTCTTCGCCCTGCCCGGCGTCGCAGGCCCGGGCGACTACCTTGGCAGCGGAATGTTGACGCAGAGCTAAACGATGGCTGGGCGGCAGAGCGCGTAGGGCTGCCCCTCGCTCCCTGGATGAGCAATGCTTCACAAATCCAATGGCGCCACCTTGTCACAAGATCCGGCGGGCAGACTATAAGGTCAAGAACTGGCCGTTGGCACCCCCATTCGTCACCGCGCCTGGCACCCCGCCTGATCCACCCAACCCTGCCCATTGCCCGCGGAGGCATGGACGTCGAACGATAGGCGCAGCAGGCGGTGGTCCGGCGATACCGCCGCCTCGGCCCACGACGCCCGATCGCCGCCGAGCGCGGGATGGCGCAGCGACATGCGCCAGCGTCCGGCCCCGGACGGCGTCGCCAGCGCGTCCAGGCGCGCATCGCGCTTCCAGCCCGGCATGAACACCGGCACGGTCCCGCCCGCAGCCGGCAGCCAGCGGGACCAATAAAACGCCAACGCATACGGAGTGCGGAGCTGTGGCGGCATGGCGGCGCGGCCAAGATCGAGGTCCGTCCGCCGCTCTGCCCCGGCCGCCGCGTAGTCCGGCAGCCAAGCCTGGCCGAAGGCGCCGGGGTCCCAGTGCGCGACGAAGGCCGGGTGCCGGCGGCGGAATTCGGACAGCGACCTGGACTGCACCCGGCTCGCGACCAGGCCGTCCGGCCCGCGGACGAACACGTCCCACTGCTGGCGGTTGACCCGGCCGTTGACGCTGTAGCGGTTGTTCACCGCGACCGACTGCAGCTCGCCGGCGCGCCAGGTGCTGATCTCCTCGGTCAAGTATTGCACCTTCCACAGCCACCAAACCTCGGCGTCGAGGCGCGCGGTCACGTCGACGGTCGTAAGGCCGTTCGCCTCCGCCGCCTCGGTCCGCACTGCGACATGGCCGGAGTAGCTCGTCTTGCCCTCGTAAAGACAGACCTCCGCCGCCCGCGCCGCCGGCATGCACCACAGCGCCGCAACGAGCCCGGCCAGCCACGCCCGCACGCCCTACTCGCCCAGCAGATGCAGCACGATCTCCCGCCGGTGCGGACTGCGCCGATGCTCGAACAAGTACAGCCCCTGCCAGGTGCCGAGCACCGGCCGGCCGTCGGCCACGGGGACGCTGAGCTGCGTCGCGGTCAGCATCGTGCGCAGATGCGCCGGCATGTCGTCCGGCCCCTCGGCGTTGTGGACATAGCGTTGCGTGTCCTCCGGCGCCAACGCCTCGAAATAGCGCTCGATGTCCTCGCGCACGGTCGGATCGGCGTTCTCCTGCACGGTGAGCGAGGCGGAGGTGTGGCGGCACCACAGCGTAAGCAGGCCGGTGTCGACGCTCTGGTCCGCGACCCAGGCCAGGATGGGCCGGGTGATCTCGACCAAGCCCTTGCCGCTGGTTTCGATGCTCAACTGGTGCAGCGCCTGCCTCATCCCACTCTCCGACCCGAATCGCCGCACCAACCTATCCCCGACGACGGGCTTGCGGCGTCACGGATCGGTGTGGCCCGGCATCGTTTCTATTGCACATAGTCATAGTCCTATATCTGTTGGGCGGAGTTTCAGGACAAGGAGCGGCGATGGCGATCGAGGGCGTGGTCGCGGCGGGATCGATGCGGCAGGCGCTGGTCGTGCTCGGCGCCGCCGCGATCGTCATCCCGCTGTTCCACCGCCTGCGCATCAGCGCGGTGCTGGGATTTATGCTGGTCGGCATGGTCGTCGGCCCCTCCGGCCTGGGCGCGCTCGCCGCCGCGGCGCCGTGGCTCTCGCTCGTGACCATCGCCGATCGCGCCGAGATCACCCCCTTTGCCGAGTTCGGCGTCGTCCTGCTGCTGTTCATGATCGGGCTGGAGCTGTCGTTCGAGCGCATACGCACCATGCGCCGGCTGGTGTTCGGCCTGGGCTCGCTGCAGCTGGCGGGCTGCACCCTGGCCGTCACCGGCGCGGCCGTGCTGCTGGGCATCCCGCCCGTCGCGGCCGCGGTGGCGGCGCTCGCCTTGGCCATGTCGTCGACCGCGGTCGTTGCCCAGGTGCTGGCGGAGGAACGGCGCATGACCGGCCGCGTCGGCCGCGTGAGCTTCGCCGTGCTGCTGTTCCAGGACCTCACGCTTGTGCCGGTGCTGTTCGGCTTGGGCGCGCTCGGACCCGGCAGCGCCGGATGGGCGCAGTTCGGGCTCGCGGTCGGCAAGGCGGTCGCCGTCGTCGTGGCGCTCGTGCTGGGGGGCCGCATGGCGCTCCGCCCGCTGTTCCGCGGCGTGGCGCGGACGCGCAGCCCCGAGCTGTTCATGGCCGCCTGCCTGCTGGTGGTGCTGGGCACCGGGCTCGCGGCGCAGGCGGCCGGGCTGTCGATGGCGTTGGGAGCGTTGATCGCCGGGCTGCTGCTGGCCGAAACCGAATATCGCCGGCAGATCGAGGTCACGGTCGAGCCGTTCAAAGGGCTGCTGCTGGGTGTGTTCCTGATTTCCATCGGCATGAGCCTCGACCTCGGCCGTATCGTGCGCGACCCGGCCATCATGTTCGGCGCGGCGCTTGGGTTGGTGGCGATCAAGGCCATGGTCACGGCGGCCCTGGCCCGTGCCTTCCGCCTGCCGCTGCGCGTCGGCGGCCCGGCCGGCCTGCTGCTCGGACCCGGCGGCGAGTTCAGCTTCGTCATTCTCGCCTTGGGCCAGGCCTCCGGCCTGATCGGCCCCGAGCTGGGCGGGCTCGCCTTCATCGTCGCGGCGCTCACGATGGCCGCCATCCCGGTGCTGTCGAAGCTCGGCACGGCGCTCGCGGGCCGCCGCCCGGTCGCAGTCCGGCCGGACTTGTTGCCGCCTCAGGCGCCGGAAGATGGTCCCGCGCGGGTGATCGTCGCCGGCGCGGGCCGGGTCGGGCGCACCGTGGCCGGGCTGCTGGAGACGCACGGGCTGGCCTATGTCGCGATCGACAGCGACGCCGACCGGGTGGCGGCGCTGCGCCGGGAGGGCAAGCCGGCCTATTACGGCGACATCACCCAGACGGCGCTGCTGCAGCGGATCGGGTTGGCCCAGGCGCGCGCCCTCGTGGTCACGATCGACGACCGGGCCCGCGCCGACGCGCTGGTGGCGACGGCGAGGGCCGCGCGGCCGGACCTGCTGATCGTCGCCCGGGCCCGCGACGCACGCCATGCCGCCCGGCTATATGGATTGGGCGCGTCGGACGCGGTGCCGGAGACGATCGAGGCCAGCCTGCAGCTCTCGGAGGCGGTGCTGGTGGACCTTGGCGTGCCGATGGGCCCGGTCATCGTCTCGATCCACGAGCGCCGCGCCGCGTTCCAGGACGAGATCAAGGCGATGGTCCCGCACGCCGTCATCGTACCGCGCGGCCAGGTCCGGCTGCGGCA
>CAXTJW010000174.1:0-7609 GCA_964244305.1 uncultured Acetobacteraceae bacterium | reverse complement strand
GTGCTGATCGACGGCGGCGCCGGGCAGCTCTCGGCGGTGCGCGGGATCATGCAGGACCTCGGCATGCACAACATTCTGTTGGTCGCGATCGCCAAGGGGCCGGACCGCGACGCCGGGCGCGAGTGGTTCCACACCGACGGCCGCGCGCCGTTCCAACTGCCGCCGCGCGACCCGGTGCTGTACTACTTGCAACGGGTTCGGGACGAGACGCATCGTTTCGCCATCACCACGCATCGCGCCGGCCGCAGCAAGGCGCTGGTCACGAGCGAGCTGGACGAGGTCGAAGGCGTCGGCAGCGCCCGCAAGCGCGCATTGCTGAACCACTTCGGCTCCGCCCGCGGGGTGAAGGCGGCCGGGCTTGCGGACCTGGAGGCGACGCCCGGCATCAACCGCGAGACGGCGCGGCGCATCTACGCGCACTTCCACCCGGGCTCGGCACGGGAGGCCGGGTAGAAGCGGCATCCTGACGCCGGCTCGACATTTCCTCACGCTTGCTGACGCGTTTCGATCACTGGGCAGAACTACACACTCCATTTCGCATTGGAATGGATGTCCAAGCTGTCATGACCACGCCGAGCGCCGATGTTCCGAACGCCAGCCTGGACCCGCAGGACTGGACGCCGCTGCGGCTTCAGGGCCATCGGATGCTCGACGACATGTTCGATCACATGCAGGGCCTGCGCGAGGGCCCGCTCTGGCGTGCCCCGCCGGACCGGCTGAGCCGTCCGCCATCGCCCCTGCCGCGCGAACCCTCCGATCTCATGCAGGTGCACGCCAGCTTTCTGCGGGATGTGCTGCCCTATTCAAGCGGCAATGCGCATCCAGGCTTCATGGGATGGGTCCAGGGCGGCGGCGCGCCGGTCGGCATGCTGGCGGAGATGCTGGCGGCCGGTCTCAACATCAACGCCGGCGGCCGCAACCACATGGGGATCGAGGTGGAGCGCGAGGTTCTCGGCTGGACGCGTGAGATGTTCGGCTTTCCGAAGACCGCAAACGGCCTGTTCGTGACCGGCGCGTCGGCCGCGAACCACATCGGCGTGCTCGTCGCCCGCACGCGCGCCCTGGGTCCGGAGGTCAGGCGACAGGGCCTGCGCGGTGCCCGCCTCACCGCCTATGCGTCGACGGCGACGCATGGATGTGTGGCGCGCGCGATGGAGATGACCGGGCTCGGAGCGGACGCGCTGCGCAAGGTGCCGGTCGATGCCGACCATCGGATCGACATCGACGCCCTGCGCGCCGCAATCGAGCGGGACCGCGCGCTCGGCTGCACGCCGTTCCTGGTCGTCGGCAATGCCGGCACGGTCGACATCGGCGCAACCGACGATCTCGAAGCGCTGGCCGATCTCGCCGCGAAGGAGGCGCTCCACTTCCATGTCGACGGCGCGTTCGGTGCGCTGGCGGTCCTGGCGCCGGAGATAAAGCCACGCCTGCGCGGGCTCGATCGCGCCGACTCGCTGGCGTTCGACTGGCACAAGTGGGGACAGGTTCCCTACGATGCCGGCTGTTTCCTCGTGCGCGACGGCGCTCTGCTGCGTGCCACTTTCGCGGCGGATGCAGCCTATTTGCAGCGTGCGCCAAGGGGTCTCGCCGCCGGAGACTGGTGGCCGTGCGACTTCGGGCCGGACCTTTCGCGTGGGTTCAGGGCGCTCAAGGTTTGGTTCATGCTGAAGACCTACGGCAGCGCCGCCATCGGCCAGGTCGTGGCCCATAGCTGCGCGATGGCGCGCCTGCTCGCCGATTGCGTGGCGGCGACGCCGGAGCTGGAGCTGCTCGCCCCGGTGCCGATGAACATCGTGAACTTCGGCTGGCGCGGCAGCCGCGGCGACGAGCGCAACGCCGAGACCGTCATGGCCCTGCACGAAGCAGGCCGGGTCGCGCCCTCGCTCACCAACATCGACGGCCGCACGGCGATCCGCGCCGCGTTCGTCAACCACCGCACGGACGAGCGCGACGTGGCGGCGCTGGTCGACGGGGTGCGGCGTCTCGGTTTCGGCTATTTCGTCGATCGTGCCGCCGCATGAACGTCCTCGCAAATCCCGCGAAACCTCCGCGCTCGACGATTGGCCTAGCCGCGCTCATGCGCCTGGCCTATGCGGGCGAGAGTTTGCAGCCCATCTGGGACCACCTGGTCGCGCGCGTGGCGGCCGACCCGGCCGATGCGGCCGCGATGATGGATATGTCGATCGTGCTGCAGCTCTCAGGCGAACGGGAACGCGGGCTCGATATGCAGGCCACGGCCCTGGAGCTTGAGCGGACCTACTACCGGCCGCACGGACGGGCGGACGAGTTGCGGGTGGTGGCGTTCGTCGTTGCGGGAGACTTGATGGCGAATACTCCGCTCGACTTCCTGCTCGAAGGTTCCGACATCGAACTCCTGCTTGTCTACGTGCGTTCGGACGGGACTTTGCCGGTCAATATTCCTGAACACGATGTCGCTTTCATGGCGGTGAGCGAGTCACCTTCGGCGGCTGCGACGTTGCGGGGCGTGGCCAGCGCATTGCGGGGCTGGCCGACCCCGGTGATGAACGGGCGTCCCGAACGCGTCGCCGCCCTGACGCGGGACGGCGTCGCTGCGACCTTTGCCGGGGACCCGCACGTGCTGGCGCCGCCAGTCGTCCACTTGTCGCGACAAAGCCTGACGGCCCTCGCGGCACGGAGCGTGGATGCCGCAACAATCTGCGACGGCGGACGCTTTCCCTTCGTCGTGCGGCCGGTCGGCTCCCATGCCGGAAAGGGCCTTGCGAAACTGGACGATGCCGCTGCAGTGGCCGCCTATCTCGAGGGGCAGCCGGACGCGGAGTTCTACCTTTCGCCGTTCGTGGATTACCGGGGCGCCGACGGCTTGTATCGCAAGCTGCGCATCGTCTTCATCGGCGGGCGCCCTTTCATCTCGCATCTGGCCGTCTCCGAGCACTGGATGGTGCATTACCTCAATGCCGGGATGACGGAGAGCGCCGCCCGCCGTGCCGAGGAGGCGGCGTTCATGCTCGGTTTCGACGATGGCTTTGCCGAGCGGCACGCCGCCGGGTTCCGCTCCCTTTGCGATAAGATCGGGCTCGATTATTTTGGCATCGACTGTGCGGAAACACGTGACGGCAGGCTTTTGCTGTTCGAGGCCGATGTTGCCATGATCGTGCACGACCTCGACCCCGAACCCGAGTTCTCCTACAAGAAACCGGTTATGCGACGCCTGTTCGACGCGTTCCAGCACGAGCTCAGTTCCAAGAACCATTTTCCGGGAGTTCCGCTTTAGCCGGGCTGAGGCTAGGTTTGCGCAGGCGGCCAGGAACGGGAGGGCACAGCATGAACCAGCTCGATTTGAAGGGCCGAACGGCCGTGGTGACCGGCGGCGCGCGTGGCATCGGCCGCGCCATCGCCGAACGTATGCTGGTGTCCGGCGCGACCGTCGCGATCTGGGACTTCGACGCGGCGGCGATGGCGCAGGCCGCGGCAGAGCTAGCGGCCCAGGGCGCCGTCAGCACGCATCAGGTCGAGCTGACCGATGAGGCCGCCGTACGCAGTGCTGCCGACGCCACCCTGGCACAGCACGGCCAGGTCGACATCCTGGTGAACAATGCCGGCATCACCGGGGGCAATGCGCCCACCTGGGAGCTGCCGCCCGATGCGTGGCGGCGGGTGATCGACGTGAACCTGGTCGGGCCGTTCCTCGTCAGCTCGGCGCTGATCCCCGGCATGGTGGCGCGCGGCTATGGCCGGGTCGTGAACATCGCTTCGGTGGCGGGCAAGGAGGGCAATCCGAACGCATCGCACTACAGCGCCAGCAAGGCCGGGCTGATTGCGCTGACGAAGTCGCTCGGCAAGGAACTGGCCGGCAAGGGCGTGCTGGTGAACTGCGTCACCCCCGCAGCCGCCAAGACCGACCTATTTGCGCAGATGGCGCAGGCGCAGATCGACTACATGCTGTCCAAAATCCCGATGGGCCGGTTCGTGGATGTGCAGGAGATCGCGGCCCTCGCCTGCTGGCTCGCCACCGAGGACTGCTCGTTCAGCACCGGCGCCGTGTTCGACATCACCGGCGGGCGGGCCACCTACTAAAACACCGGCGGCATGATCCGGCGGCGATTGCCTGGCTGACCCGGCCGTAAATCTTGTTTATGCTGTGCCGGCATGCTGACAGACCTTCCCAACCTGCTCACCTTGTCCCGCATCGCCGCGATCCCGCTGCTGGTGGCGCTCGTCGCGGTCCGCACGCCGGTGACGGATTTCCTGGCATGCGTCCTGTTCAGCGCCGCCGCCATCACCGACTACTTCGACGGCATGATCGCACGTGGCCGGCGGCAGATGTCCGACATTGGCCGCATGCTGGACCCGATCGCCGATAAGCTGCTGGTGGGCGCGACGCTGATGCTGCTGGCGGGGCAGGACCGGCTTTCGACCTGGGGGCTGTATCCCGCCATCGTCATCCTGCTGCGCGAGATCCTCGTGAGCGGCCTGCGCGAGTATTTGGCCGGGCTGCGGATCGGCCTTCCGGTCACCAACCTGGCCAAGTGGAAAACCGGTTTTCAGATGGGGGCGCTTGGAACGCTGCTGGCAGGGGACTCGTCGGCGCAACTGCTCCATTTGCGATTCTTGCCGGTGTCGATTATCGGGGAGGCGATGCTGTGGGTCGCGGCTGGGCTTACGCTTTGGACCGGCTGGGATTACCTCGTGGCCGGCTTGCGTCACGCGGCGGGGCCCCGGGCGGATGCGCAGGGTGTGCAGGGCCCCTGAGCCCCGCTTATAGTCACGCCGTTAATGGTCTTGAGCATTCGTTTCGACGCATGCACACTCGCGACGGCCGATCGGCCGCTACAGGAGCCTTCATCCACATGCGGCGCACCGTCCTGCTCGGCCTGCTCGTCCTGCTTCCTGGTTGCACGGGGTTCGGCGAATTCCTCAATCATGCGTTCAGCCCGCCCGGCCAGAACCCGAACCTGCCGATGACGGACAGCGAAAACGTGCGCCGCTCATTGGGCCAGGACGTCGACGAATCGCCGCTGACGCCGGAGCCCGGCAACGTCTGGCCTGGCCCGCAGGCCGCCGAGCCGACGCTCAAGGACGTGGAACAACAGCCTAGCGGGGCGGACACGACCACCGTGCCCGGCGCACAGCCAGGCCTGCCCGCCGGCCGGCAGCCCAGGCCGGAACCACGGGGCAGCTCGACCCCGCCCGGCTCGGTCCAGCCTGGGCTGCCGCCGGCGCCGCAGGTCGGCATCCGGCCGCAGCCGCCGCGGTCGAGCGCGCCGGGGCCGGGGCCGCAGGGCCAGGTCGTGCAGACGCCGCAGGGTCCGGCCGTCGATGCCGGCGGCACCAGCGGCTACCGCCAGCTCAATGCGCCGAACGCGTCCGGGTCGATCATGGTGCCGAACGGCAACGGCACCAGCACGATCATCAATCCGAATGGCAGCATCCAGACCATTCCGACGCCGCGCTGATGGCCCGCATCCTCTATTTCGCCTGGCTGCGCGAGCGCATGGGCCGCGCGGATGAGGAGTTGGCGCTGCCCGAAGGCGTGGCGACGGTCGGTGGGCTGGTGGCGCTGCTGCGGGCGCGCGACGCGGCCGGGGAAGCGGCGTTCGCCCATCCCGCCTTGGTGCGCGCCGCGGTCAACCAGGAGTTCGCAACGTCCGACGCGCCGATACGGGATGCGGACGAGGTCGCATTCTTTCCGCCGGTGACGGGCGGCTGATGGCGGTCGTCCGCGTGCAGGCGCCCGCGTTCGACACCGGGGCGGAGCTCGCGGCGCTGCTGGCCGGGCGCACCGACGTGGGCGGGATCGGCTGCTTCGTCGGCCTGGTCCGCGACAGCGCCGGCGGGCGGCCGATCGCCAGCATGACCCTGGAGCACTACCCCGGCATGACAGAGCGCGCGCTTAAAGCCATTGCGGTCGAGGCCGAGGCGCGCTGGGAGCTGCAGGGCTGCATCGTCGTCCACCGGTATGGGCGGTTGCTGCCGGGCGAGCCGATCGTGCTGGTGCTGACCGCCAGCGCGCACCGGCAGCCGGCGCTGGACGCGACGGCGTTCCTGATCGACTGGCTGAAGACCCGCGCGCCGTTCTGGAAGCAGGAGGAGTTTGCCGGTGGCAGCGTGCAGTGGGTGGAGGCGCGGACCTCCGATACCGAGGCGGCGGCGCGATGGGGTTTGGAGCCGGCCTCAATAGACCGCGTTCAAGGATAGTGGGTCGGTTTCCCCGCAGCGTAATGAGCCGTCATTGTCCGGCGAACCCCTTGGTTCGACGCGAGCCGGCTTCGGCGCGGCAATCCAGGATGCCATGACCCGGGACTGGTGCGTGCGGCCCTAGATTGCCGCGTCGCAAACGCTCCTCGCAATGACGGTGTTTGAAGCAATGCAGCGATGCTGTGCCTTGCAACAGGCAAGCAGACCGCAAGCTGACCCGCTACCCGTTCAAGACTCCGCCTCCCGCATCGCCGCACGGCACCGCACGAGCTCCAGCATCGCCGTGCTGATCGGCATCGGTGCGCCAACCCAGCCGGCGAGTTCGACCACGGCGCCCAGGATCGCCTCGATCTCCAGCGGGCGGCCCAGTTCCAAATCCTGGAGCATGCTCGTCTTGTGCCGGCCCACCTCCGCGCCGCCCTGGATGCGTTTGTCCACGTCCAGCGCGAACCGCACCCCGAGCGCCTCGGCAACGACCTGTCCCTCCAGCATCATGGCGCGGGCAACGGCACAGGTCCCAGGATCGCCCGTGATGACGTCGAGCGTCGCCGTCGTCAGCGCGCTGATCGGATTGAACGCCATGTTGCCCCAGAGCTTTACCCAAAGCTCGTCCCGCAGCCGCGGCCGCACCGGCGCCTTCAGCCCGGCGGCGATCAGCAGGCGCGACAATGTCTCCGCCCGCACGCTGCGGCTGCCGTCGGGTTCGCCCAGGCTGAAGCGGTCGCCGTAGGTGTGGGAGATCACCCCGGGAGCGCTGACGGTAGCGGCGGGATAGATGATGCAGCCCAGCGTCTGTGCCGGCGGCAACGTGTCCCACAGCGCGCCGTGCGGGTCCACCGCCAGCACGCGCCGGCCGCCGAACGGCTCGGGCAGGCCGTGGCAATACCACCAGGGCACCCCGTTCACCGCGGCGACGATGGTGGTGTCGGGCCCGATCAACGGGCGAAGCTGCGGCAGCGCCGGCTCCAGGGAATGCGCCTTCAGGGTCAGGAACAGGTAATCCTGCGGCCCGATCTCGGCCGGGTCCGAGACGGCGCGGGGATGGGTGACGAACCGCTCGCCGCCGCTCTCCAGCACCAGGCCGTCAGCCTGCATCGCCGCGAAATGCGCGCCGCGGGCCACGATGGAGACCGGCGTGCCCGCCATCTCCAGCCGCGCCGCGAGGAAACCGCCGATCGCGCCGGCGCCGAATACGCAGATGCTCGTCACGTCAGGCTCCCAGGCCCAGCTTCTCCGCGAGGCCGATGCGCTGCACCTTGCCGGTGGCGCCCTTCGGGATGTCGTCCCGCAGCAGGATGTGGCGCGGCACCTTATAGGCCGCGAGACGGGTGGCGCAGAAGTCGCGGATTTCCTGCTCGGTCGCGGACGTGCCGGGATGCAGCACGACGACCGCGCCGACCTCCTCGCCGAGCTTCGCGTGCGGCACGCCGAA
>CAXTJW010000173.1:0-7622 GCA_964244305.1 uncultured Acetobacteraceae bacterium | reverse complement strand
ACATAGCCTTTCACGTTCTTCTGCATGGCAACGTCAAACAGCAACCGGGCGAGCGGGATGCGCGGCAGGTCGCCCATGACGATGTCGTTCATCTGTACGAGGTCGGCCTCGTACTTCGCCGTGTCGCCCTCGAAACGCGCGGAGTCGATGGCGGTATCCAGCTTCGGGTTGACATAATTAGCAGTATTGAACACGGCATTGTTCTTGCCGTCGAAGTTCCAGAAGTAAAAATACTCGGGCGGCACCAGCCAGCCGTAGAACTCGGTGATCACCACTGGCATGGTCTTCGCCGCCATCTGCGCGAACCAGTTGGCGCCCGGCACCTTCTCAATCGAGACCTCGATGCCGATCTTGCCCAGCGATTCCTGCAACAACAGCGCGATCGGCTCCCGCGTGGTTGCCTGGCTCAGGTCGTACGACACCGTGGTCTTGAAGCCGTTCGGGAAGCCGGCCTCCGCCAACAGCTGCTTCGCTTTTGCAAGGTCGGTGCCGTAGTGCGACTGCACCGGCCAGGCCGCCGGATACGGCTTGTCCGCTTCGCCGCCGAACATCGGCACGCCGCGCTCATACAGCGCCGCGTTCATCACCGACTGATAGGGCACCGCCCAGCCGATCGCCTGGCGCACCTTCGGATTGTCGAACGGCTTGATCTGCACGTTCATGTCGATGAACAGCAGATCGTTCTGCACCGGCGTGCCGACCACCTGCAGCTTCCCGGCAGCGGCCAGCTCGGCATAGTCCTTAGGCGGCAGGCCGACCGAGATGTCCACGTCGCCGCGCTCCAGCAGCGCGCGCCGGGTGCCGGGCGAGGGGATCTGCCGGTAGATCACCCGGCGCAATTTCGGCTGCGGTCCCGAAACCCAGGCGTCGAAGCGGCTGAACACGATCTCGGTGCCCGGCTTCCAGCTCGCCACGCTGAAGGCGCCGCCGCCGGCGTCGTTGTGCTGCACCCAATCGAGCGCCCAAGGATCTGCGGCCGTCGCGTGCGCCTGGGCCAGCTTCGAGTTGATCACGATCGGGATCGGCACCACCAAATCCGGCATCGTCAGCTTGTTCGCCTGGTCGAAGGTGATTTTGAAGGTGTGCGGATCGACGACGGAGAACTGCTCGGGCTTGGTGAGCGAGCCCGCCGCCATCTGCACCGTCGCAAAGCCGCCCACCGAGACCGCGCGGTCGAACGACCACTTTACGTCGTCCGCCGTCACCTTGGCGCCGTCGTGGAACGTGGCATTCTGCCGCAGGTGGAACACGATCGCCTTGCCGTCGGGGCTGATGTCCCAGCTCTCCGCCAGCTCGGGTTTCATCACCGCGACGTCGTAGCCCAGCGCGCCGTTCTCGAGCTGCTTGGTGCCGTGGCTCACCAGGCGGTCATAGACGTTCCAGGCCACCAGCCGGCTGTAGTCGTTCGCGGTCGGAACGTGGGTGTCGAGCGAGTTCGGCCCCTGCTCGCCCACCACCACCAGCACGTCCTCCGGCGTCGCGGCATGGGCCGCCCGCGGCTGCGACAGGGCGAGCGGGGCGAGGATCGATCCGCTCAAGAGCGTGCGTCGGCTGATGGATGTCATGCGGGTTTGGCTCCGTGGAGGCTGGGGTCCGGCCGTCATAGGCCGAGGTCGTTTAGCAGCGCCGGCCATTGGTCGCGCCACGGCCGGGCGGCCTCGAAGGCGGCGCAGGCCTGCAGCACGCTGCGATCGTCCAAATGCCGGCCGATGATCTGCAGGCCGACCGGCAGCCCGTCCTGGGTGAAGCCCGCCGGCACCGTCGCGGCGGGCTGCCCGGTCATGTTCATCGGGAAGGTGAAACAGAGCCACTGGGTGTTCGCCACCATGCGTCCGTCGATGATCTCCGGCCCCTGGACGTGCACCGGGAATGGCGGCACGGCGAGCGTCGGCGTGAGGATCAGGTCGTAGTTCTGCATGAAGCGCCACATGCGGTTGCACAGCGCCTTGCGCGCTGTGATCGCGTCGGTGAACTCCTCGGCGGTCCAGTTGCGGTCGAGGAAGGCAACCAGATGCGGCGACATCTCATGCCGGTGCCCGCGCGCCATCTCGCGCAGCCCGCGCAGGTCGGTCTCCAGCGCGACCAAGGCCCAGAACGTATTGTATGGGTCGGACCAGCCGGGGTCTGCCGCCTCGACCGTGCAGCCCAGCTCGGTCTCGAACACGCGCACCGCCTCGCCCACCACCCGGCGCACCTCGGGGTCCACCGCGGCGTAGCCCCAGTCGGCGCTGTAGGCGATCCGCTTGCCCCTGAGGCTGCCAGCGCGCGCCGCCGCGTTCCAGTCGAAACTGGCCGCCGGTCCAGAAAGCCGGTCGCGCGGATCGGGCCCGGCGATCACGCTCA
The DNA here is from genome assembly GCA_964244305.1 of uncultured Acetobacteraceae bacterium. GTDB lineage: Bacteria > Pseudomonadota > Alphaproteobacteria > Acetobacterales > Acetobacteraceae > CAHJXG01. The sequence goes on along the minus strand of CAXTJW010000173.1, from coordinate 5,279 downwards.
GCATGAGCGCCGCGTCTGCCACCGTCCGGCTCATCGGCCCGATGTGCTCCAGGCTCTCCCAGCTCGACACGCCGGGGTAGCGCTCGTCGCGGCAGCCGGGATAGAGCGGCACGCGGCCCATCGACGCCTTGACGCCGACCAGCCCGCAATGCGCGGACGGGATGCGCACCGAGCCGCCGCCGTCGCTGCCGATGGCGAACGGGGTGACGCCCGCCGCGACCGATGCGCCCGACCCGGCGCTGCTCCCGCCCGGCGTCAAAGCCAGGTTCCACGGGTTGCGCGTCGTGGGCGCGATCGGGCTGTGGCCGACGCCGCTGTAGCCGAACTCCGGGACGTTGGTCTTGCCGACGATCACCGCACCGGCCGCCTTGAGCCGCTCGACCACGATGTCGTCCTCGTCCGGCACGAAGTCGCGATACAGCGGCGAGCCCATCGCGGTCCGCACGCCCTTGGTGGCGACCAGGTCCTTGATCCCGACCGGCACGCCGGCCAGCGGGCCGACGTCCTCGCCGGCCATGATCCGCCGCTCGATGTCACGTGCGGTTTCGCGCGCCAGCTCGGGGGTGGGCGTGCAGAATGCGTGCAGATGCGGCTCGGTCGCCTCCATGCGGGCGAGCGCCGCCTCCGTCACCTCCACGGCCGACAGCTCGCGGTCGCGGATGCGCCGCGCCAGGGTGACGGCGTCGAGCCGGCTGATCTCGGCGGCGGGGCTGCTGGCGCTCATGGCATGGTCGCTCCTTGCATGGGTTCGGCGAAATGGCAGGCTGCGAGGTGGGACGTGGCGAGGTGGAGAGTGGCGAGGTGGTCTGACCCAACATTGCGCAGTGGCGGCATTTGCTGCGTGCAGATCGGTTGCTGGCGGGGGCAGCGGCCGGCGAAGCGGCAGGCATCGGGCGCCGGGTCGATGGGACTGCTTGCCGAGCCTTCGAGCCGCAACGGGCGCTCGCTGCGGCGCGCCGGGTCGGGAATGGAGGCGAGCAGGGCGCTGGTGTAGGGGTGGCGCGGGTTGCGGAACAGCTCCTGCGCCGGCGCCTGCTCGACGATACGGCCGAGATACATCACCGCGATGCGGTCACACAGCAGCCGGACGACGTTGAGGTCGTGCGACACGAACAGGTAGCTCATGCCGAGCCGCTGCCGCAGGTCCGCCAGCAGGCGCAGCACGACCGCCTGCACCGAGACGTCGAGCGCCGAGGTGGGCTCGTCCAGGATCAGCAGCGCCGGGCGCAATACGATGGCGCGCGCGATGCCGACGCGCGCCCGCTGCCCGCCCGAGAGCTGGTGCGGGAAGCGTTCGGACATCTCGCCGGGCAGGCCGACCAGTTCCAGCGCCGCGTGCACCTGCCGCGCCAGGTCGGCACGGCTGCCGGGGGAGCCGAGGCGGCGTATTGGATCGGCGACCGCGCCGAACACCGTGAGCGCCGGGTTGAGGCTCTCGGTCGGGTCCTGGAACACGCTTTGGATGCGGGCGCGCTGCGGGCTGTGCACGAAGCGGCCGAGCGGGATCGGCGCGATGTCCTGGCCGTCGAACACGATCGCGCCCGCGGTCGGCGCGATCAGCCGGGCCAGCAGGCGCACCAGGGTGGACTTGCCGCAGCCGGATTCGCCGACCAGCCCGACGCTCTCGCCGCGCCCGATGCTGAGGTCGACGCCATCCACCGCGTGCAGCAGGCCGTGCTGGGTCGGATAGCGTTTGGCCAGGGCCGACGCTTGCAGCAGCGCGCTCACAGCGGGTTCCAACAGCGCACGAGGTGGCCGTCGCCCACGTGGCGGGTCGGCAGCGGCTCGTTGGCGCAACGCGCGTCGCTGCGGGTGCAGCGATGCAGGAAGCGGCAGGGCGGCAGCGCCTGGCGCAGGTCCGGCAGGCCGCCCGGGATGACGCTGAGGTCCTCCACGCTTGTATTGACGCCCGGCGTCGCCCCGATCAGCAATGTGGAATACGGGTGCGCCGGCCGTTCCAGCAGCCGCTCGACCGGTGCGACCTCCACGACGTGCCCGGCGTGCATGACGACGATGCGGTCGCAATACTCGCCCGCCAGCGCCAGGTCGTGGGTGATCAGCAATACCGACGTGTTCGCCGCCCGCACCTGCTCGCGCAGCAGGTCCATGACGACGGCCTGGGTGGTGACGTCGAGCCCGGTCGTCGGCTCGTCGGCGATCAGCAGGAACGGCGCGCAGGCGATGGCCATCGCGATCATGACCCGCTGGCACAGCCCGCCCGACAGCTCGAACGGGTAGGCGTCGAACCGGCGTTCCGGGTCCGGCACCCGCACCCGGGCCAGCGCCTCGACCGCGCCGACCCGGGCCTCGCGCCGGCTCATGTTGCCATGGCGCAGCAGCACGTCGGCGATCTGCAGCCCGACCCGGCGGATCGGGTTCAGCGCGGTGCGCGGGCTCTGGAAGATCATCGAGATCTCCCGTCCGAGCGTGTCCGAGAGCTGCGCCGGGGTCTCGCCGAGCATGTCGCGGCCGGCGAAGGCGATGCGGCCGGAGCGCACGTGGCCGGCCGCATCCGTCAGGCCCATGACGGCGTAGGCGAGCACCGACTTCCCCGAACCGCTCTCGCCGACCACGCCGACGATCTCGCCGCGGAACACGTCGAACGAGACTTGGTCCAGGGCGTGCACCGCGCCTTGGCGGGTGCGGAAGTCGAGCGTCAGGTTCTCGATCGCGAGCAGCGGCGGTGTTTCCGCATGCGGCATTGCGGCCCCGTCCACCAAAGCGCGCTTGGCGGCGAGCGCGGTCATTTGCGCCCCCTCGTCACGTACGCCTGCGCGGGTCGAGCACGTCACGCAATCCGTCGCCCAGCAGGTTGAAGCAGAACACCGCGAGCATCAGCGCCATGCCGGGAAACACGAAGGTCCACCACTCGCCGGAAATGATGTAGCTGGCGCCCTCGGACACCATGATGCCCCACTCCGGCGTCGGCGGGCGCACGCCCAGCCCGATGAACGACAGCCCGGCCGCGTTCAGGATCGCCCAGCCCATGTTCAGCGACGCCTGCACCGCCATCGTCGGCAGGATATTGCGCACGATGTGCCCGGACAGGATGCGGACGCCGCCGTTGCCGCCCATCCGCGCCGCCTCGACATAGGCCAGGTCGCGCCGCACGTTCACCTCGGCGCGGGCGAAACGGCCATAGAACGGCAGGTTGATCACCGCGGTGGCGAGGATGATGTTCAGCACGCTGTTGCCGAGCGCCGCGACGATGCCCATCGCCAGCACGAACAGCGGGAACGCCATGATGGTGTCCATCAGCCGGCCGAAGATCGCGTCGGCGAGGCCGCCCCAATAGCCCGCCATCGCCCCCAGCGCGGTGCCGATCAGGAACGAGACGGCGACCGCCGAGACCGCCATGCCGAGGTCGAGGCGCGCCGCGACCATCACCCGGCTCAGGATGTCGCGGCCGAGCGCGTCGGTGCCGAACAGATGCGCGGCGGAGGGTGGCTTGAGCCGGGCCGCCATGTCGGTCGCCAGCGGGTCGTACGGCGCCACGACGGCGCCGAACAGGGCGCAGAGCAGCAATATCGCGAACAGGGCGCACGCGACGAGCGTCAGCCGGTTCTCCGCGAGGGTGTAGCGCATGGCGCGCAGCAGGGCGAGCGAGCGCGGAGCGCGCAGTTGCGTGGTGGCGGACACCGGTCAGCCCTCCATCCGCACGCGCGGGTCGGCGGCGATGCTGAGCAGGTCCACGAGAAGGTTGAGCAGGATGTAGACCGTCGCCATCATGAGGATGAAGCCCTGCACGGCGCTGTAGTCGGACTGGATCACCGCCTTGACGGCGTAGGCGCCGACGCCGGGCCAGCCGAACACGTCCTCGATCAGCACGTTGGCGCCGAGCACGAAGGAGAACACCATGCCGAGCACGTTCACGACCGGCAGCATGGCGTTGCGCATGGCGTAGGTGACGAGCACCTTGCGATAAGACAGTCCGCAAGCGCGCGCGGTGCGGACGAAGTCGCTGCCCAGCGCCGTCAGCATAGCCGCGCGGGTGATGCGGGCGATCGGCGCCAACGCGAACAGGCCGAGCGAGATCGCTGGCAGCGCCATTTGCGCCAGCACGCCGCCGAAGGTCGTCCATTGGCCAGCGATCGCGGAGTCGACGAGGTAAAACCCGGTGATGGTGGCGGGGGCCTCGAAATACACGTCGTTCAGCCGGCCGAGCGGTTCCGGCGCGATGCGCAGGAGATAGTAGAAGACGTAAACCAACAGCAGTGCGATGAAGAACGTCGGGAACGCCGCTGCGAGGGTTACGGTGCTGCGGCAGAGATGGTCGATCCATGAGCCCTCGCGCACCGCGGCCAGCACGCCGAGCGGGATCGCCACCACGACCGCGAACAGGATCGCCGCCGCGGTGAGCTCGAGCGAGGCTGGCAGGCGCTGCACGAGGTCGGTGACCACCGGCTGTCCGGTGGTGAGCGACTGGCCGAGATTGCCGTGCAGCATGTCGTTCGTATAGCTGACGAACTGCACCGGCAGGCTGCGGTCCAGCCCGAGATGCGCCCGTACTTGCGCCACCGATTCGGCGTTGGCGGCTGGCCCGGCGAACAGGACGGCAGGGTCGCCCGGCAGCGCGTGCGATAGCAGGAAGGTGACGATCACTACGCCGGCCAGGCTCGGTATGGCGCCGAGCAGGCGCTTTGCCACGATTCTGATCAGTCCCAACCCGTAAGCCCTCCAGCCAGCGCAACCGATGCTCAACAGGCGTTTGACATCAGCGCATGGGGCATCACGCAATTTCCATGCCGACCAGATCGCGATTAAGCGAGACCTGGTGTTGGTGCGGGGATGCGGCATGATGTCTGGCGATGGCGCCTGACGTTCCTGCGCGAGGAGGCGCCTAGGACGTGCGCGTCCGTCGCGACATCGCATCCGGCGACTTCCCGCGTCCTCCCGCAGTAGGATTTTCGGATCCTGGCGTGAACGGGGTATGATTTTCAGCGCGCGCCGCCACTTCAGCTCGAAGCAGTGGACATGGCCGGTTCAGTGGAGTGACGGACGGCAATGGCAATCAAACAGGGCAGCGGCCGGGCCGGGGCGCTCGCGATGCGGCTTGCCTATGCCGGCGGGCTTACGGCCGCCGCCCGCTTCATCGGTGCGGGGCAGGGATGCCTGCTGTTGTTCCACCGCGTCACGCCCACGGACAGGTGGGCCGGGCTGCCGAACCGTGAATTCCACATCGATGCGGCGTTCCTCGGGCGCCTCTTGGACCATATGATCGGGTCTGGCTGGGACGTGGTCACGCTGGACGGGGCGTTGGCCCGGATACGCGCCGGCAC
>CAXTJW010000172.1:0-7632 GCA_964244305.1 uncultured Acetobacteraceae bacterium | reverse complement strand
ACTCCAAGTGGCGGCTTGACCCGCCGCTGACTTCGCCACCAGCATCACTGTTGGGAACGGGCCAACAGCGTCGCGCAAGTAGCGAGGGCATCACAGGACTTCACGCGCTTTTGCAATGCGTTATGCGATCCATAGCTGGATTTACGGCAGCAAAGTCTCCAGCATTGTCCGCACTCCGCCGACTAGGTCCTCAAGGCGGCCGGGGTGGGATCCGGGCTTCGGGATGGTGATGGTGACGGCCCCTCCCCTGCCCCGTTCAGCGCGAGCGATGACGCGGCCCTTGGCGTCCCTTGCCTCGGCGCGCTGCGGCGCCGGACAGGGCGGGCGCGGCGCCTCGGTGAGCCGCGTGGTGACGGCGGCGGCGGCGAGCCAGGAATCGCCCGCACCGTGCCGCACGGCTTGTTCGGCGGCGATGCCCTCCGCCTGCCCGAGCAGGCGCGCGCGGCTCGCAGGCGCCCGCAACAGCGGCGCCAGCCGGGCGGCGTGGCTGATACCGAGCGCGTGAGGCGTGCCGTAGGCGGCGACGATCCCGGCCGGCAGCTTGGCGAGCTCGAGATAGCGGCTCAGCCAGCTTTTGGTCACCTGCAACCGTTCGGACATGCGTTGCTGGCTGCCGCCGTAATAGGCGTCGACCGCGCGGGCGTAGTCGGTCGCACGCTCGTAGTCGGACAGGTCCTTCCGGCTGCGATTCTCGAGGTCGGCGACGCGGAACGCTTCCTCGTCCGACAGCTCCCGCGGTTCGACTAGGAAGCGGAACTCGGGGTGGTCGTGGGCGCGGAGCCAGCTGATGGACCAGTGGCGCCGGGCACCGCAGATGACCTCGAAGTCGTGGGCCGGGTCGTTGGCGATGCGGCGGACGATAGCCGGGACCTCCTGGCGGCCCTGGGCGCGGAGGCTCTCGATCAGGTCGGCGCAGGTGGCCTCAGTCAGCGCGGCATAGTCGCGGTTATGGGCGGTCCAGATGCGGCAGCGGGCCGGGTCGACTAGCTCGTGCACGCGGGTAAGGCTGGTGCCGGCGGCGAGCGCGGCGAGGCGGTTGTCCCGGGATTCGAGGAAACCGGTGCGCGGCGGCAGGCGAACGCCCGAAGCGCCTTGGCCCGGGGCACCCTGCCCTGCCCCACCTCCAGTGAGCTCCGCAAAGCCGCGATTGCCTTTGAGTGCCATCATCTGTTCTCCGTCAACGACTTAGCACCGAGTTGCAGGCCTGCAACCGCCATCAGAGCACCCCTTCGGCACGCAGCCGGGCCGCTTGGCTTGGCCAGGTCAGCCGGATCAGCGTCTCGACCTCGCCGTTCACGCCGTTGAGCTGTGTGAGGCACCGGTTGTAGGTCTCACGCGAGGTCACCGGCCCGTCAAGGTCGTAGACGGTCATCATGCGGGCGGACGCGTTGTCGATCTCCGCGCTGTCCTTCAGCACCGTCCGCAGCATCGTGTCGCCGAACACCGTCCGCATCAGCCCGGTGATCTCGCGCTGGATGGACTTACCCTCGTCTGCCCTAGTGATCAACATGCGTATCCAGCGCAGGTCGACCGGGTAGCCACGCTCCGCCAACACGCCCATCGTCTCGTGCAGCATGGCGAAGAAGCTCGTGGTCGAGGTGAAGTCCACGATCGTCGGCGGGATCGGGACCAGGAGCGCGTTGGCGGCGCGCATCACCGAGAGCGAGATCGTGCCGAGCGCTGGCGGCGGATCGAGGATGATCACGTCGAAGTGGTCGACGATGGAGGCGATTCCCTCGGCGATTCGGTTGAGCAGGGTCGGCTCGGACCGCGCGACCCGGGCGGCGAGCTCGTATTCGGCCGAGTAGAGCCGGAGGTTCGCGGGCACCAGATAGAGCCCGTCCCACTGCGTGGGCTTCACCGCGTAGGCGAGGCTCGACATCTCGGCGTTGCGGATGAACGGGTAGAGCGTCTCATCCTCCTGCACGTCGAGGTCCGGGATCACGCCGAACATCGATGTGGAGGAGCCCTGGCTGTCGCAATCGATGAGGCAAACGCGGTAGCCGCGTCCGGCGAGGTATTGGGCCAGGTGGACCGAGACGGTGGACTTGCCCACACCACCTTTGAAGTTCTGCACCGCAATGACGGCGGGCGGGTCACCGGGCTCACGCCAGGGCCGGGTGCCGAACACGTCACGCATGGCGTTCACTTCGTACAGGGTGTAGCCGACCCGCCGGCCGTTCACCATGCGCTCCACGCCCGCGAGCCGCCCGTCCTTTTCGGCTTCCCGGATCGCGGTCGGTGTACGCCCGACCATAGCGGCCGCCCGGGTGATGGAGTATCGGCGGGTCGGATAGTTCTCGACCTCCACCTGACCCCGGCGGCGCAGCGCGGCCAGCACGTCGAGCGAACGGTCATAAAGCCCCGCGACGGTTTCGGCGCTGGGCAGGGCAGGGGGGCTGGCAACGGGCGGCGCGAGCCTGCCCCTTGTGGCGGCGCGGCTCATTTCGGGCGCACAATCACCGTGAGCAATGCGCCCAGCCCGGCGGCCAGAGCTGCCCGGGCCATCTGAACCTCTAGGTTGCTGCGGACCCAGGAGGCCTTGTAGCTGCTCGGCAAGGTCAAGAGCCACCCGTTCTCCCCGAGCTCAAGTGCCGCGTCGCCCAGCCAGGCCTTGGCTTCGACGGCCGTCAACGTCCCGCGTAGCAGGCGCAGAAAGCGGGCGGGCGTACTCTCTGCATCGGTCGGTGGGGCGTTCAGGGCAGGGCGGCCGGCACTTTTGACCAGCGTAAGGTCGGCGCCCCTCAACACTGCCCGGCGAAGCGGCGGCGGCGACTGTTCGAGCCGGATCAGCCCGCCGCCGAAGTCGGCCCGGGCGCCGGGGTAAACCGCCGAGACCTGCCGGTCCCAGGCGTCGCGCACAATCTGGCGGAACTTGCGGATGTTGTTGCCTTCATTGCCGAAATGTGAGGCGAGCTGCTGCCAGGACAAGGTCGCGGCCCGCCGCCCGCCGATCCGTGGCAGCCGATAGGCGAGCCAGGTGTAGAGGTCGAGCGCCGTCGGCGAGTCGCGTAACTGCCGGATCGCGTTCTCGTCCAGCGGGACCGCATGCTCACGCAGGTGGCCGAAGAACGCCTCCGTCAGTTTGATTTCGCGCCCGAACTCGCCGGATTTGCGGTTGAACCCGGCGTATTCGTCCGACAGCTTGATTTCCTTGATACCGAACTCGCTTGACCCATTGGCGGCCTGCCCGTCCCAGCGGATGATCCATTCGCAGGCGAGCAGCCGGTCGAGCTGCTGCCGGATCAGCGTGGCCGAGCCGCGCGGCCCGTAGGAGATCGTGCGATAGCCCATTTGCCGCATCCAGTCGGTGAGGGTCTCGCCCAAATGCACCTCACGGGACTGCGTGCGCACAGCCTGCGACATGATGTGGATCAGGATGAGCCGGGGCAGGGCGCCATAGGGGACGCCGAGGGCCAGCAACGTGCCGTCCGCCTGCAAGACGGGTCGGGGGGTGATCGCGAGCTTGTATTGCCTGTCCACGCGCAGGATGGCCGCGAACTCGTTCGCCGGCCTGCGCACCGGCAGCGACATCGCGCACAGTGCCGAATGCAGGAAGGACGGCACCGGCTGTTCGCCCGCGAAGGCGGTCACGCGCTCGAACAGGTCCGGCTGCCCGGCTTCTCGCGCGACCGCCAAGGCAGCCTCCCGCCCGCGTGTGGCGAGGGTGGAATGCACTTGCTGGCCAAGAGGCGGACGAGACAGTGTGACCTCCGACGAATTACGACTCGCCCATGCGTGCCGTCGTCACACCCTGGCTTTACACTTTCGAAATTCCAACAGAAAACTTTAAACAATCGAAAATCGGCACGCCTGAGGAGCTGTTTTAGGAGATCGGTTTAGGTATGTGTACCCCGATCATCGGTGTCGCGTACCGTCTGCATCGGTCGCGTCGGAGTCGAACGTACCGTCCGCATCGGGCCGTGGTACCCATCCCATCTGCGTACCGTGTGCATCGGTCTGACCGATCCGGCCGGGCGACGCTGTTGCATGGACCGGGCCGGTGGCGTTGCGGGCCAGGCCGACGTAGGAGGCTTGCCCGTTCACTGATTTTTGGATGCCTATCGTACCCTTCAAGTTGAATGCTGACCGTCGCCACCACATCCCGAAGTAGAAGCGCAAGGTGATGAATTCGGCCGACTATGACGCCGCTCTGCGCCAGCGCGGCAGTCTGACAGTTTAGTTCGCCGAGGAAGCGGTCGCTGCATGGAGGGCGGAGCCACGTCTGACCGCAGGCGGGCAGCCCTGGTATTCCGGTATTATGGAGTTGCTGCAACCGCCGAGATTGGGCTTGTACCCGGCGGCTGACGCTGCCATGGATGGTGCTGGTTTCTTCTCTCGTGATCGGTCCTCATGGACCATGGCGACGATCTGCACCAAATCCTCACACATCGTCCTGTTGCTGGGGCGCGTTTGGGTTAGCTGGACCGCCAGTATAACGGCCGATTTCCTTGTGCCGGTCCAGCATGGGCGTGAAGAAGCCGGAAACCAGCAGGAAACTCGTTGCAACTATCAACGCCAGGTCCCACCCTGGCAGCCATCTTTCCTGGTGGTTCCGCGCCCATGCTGGGGTCACCTCACCGTTTGCTCAAAACTGATGCGGTGGACGGCTCCTGTTCGGCATCGTGTGCCAAGCTCGTGGCTGTTGAGTGCGACGAGCTGGAAGGAGCCGCCCACCATGGAGATTACCACGATCGGTTTGGACATTGCCAAGCGTGTATTCCAGGCGCACGGGGCCGATGCGACGGGTAAAGCCGTGCTGCGCCGCAAGCTGCAGCGAGCGGAGGTGTTGGCGTTCTTTGCCTCCCTGCCGCCATGCTTGGTCGGCATCGAAGCGTGCAGCACGGCACACCACTGGGCGCGCGAGATCAGGGCGCTGGGCCACCAGGTGCGGCTGATGCCGGCCTCATACGTGAAGCCCTACGTCAAGCGCGGCAAAACGGACGCGGCCGACGCCGAAGCGATCTGCGAGGCCGTCACGCGGCCGACCATGCGCTTCGTGCCGATCAAAACCGCGGAGCAGCAAGCCGTGCTGATGCTGCACCGGACACGCGACCTGCTGGTGCGGCAACGGACCATGCTGGTGAATTCGCTGCGCGGGCACATGGCCGAACTGGGCATCATCGCCCCGCAAGGCATCGGCCGCGTGGGCGATCTCGTCGCGGCACTCCTGGGCGAGGATGAAGCCAAACTGCCAAAGCTGGCTCGATACGCGCTCCGCGGCCTGGCTTCGGAGCTGGAGGCACTGGGCGAACGGGTGAAAGAGGTCGAGGGGGCGATCCTGGCCTGGCACAAGGACAACGAAGCCAGCCGGCGGCTCGCGACCATCCCCGGCATCGGGCCGATCACCGCGTCGGCGATCGTGGCGACCGTCACCGATCCCACGCAGTTCCACTCGGCCCGGCAGTTCGCGGCCTGGATCGGGCTCGTGCCCAAGCAGAACAGCAGCGGCGGCAAGGAACGCCAGGGCGGCATCTCCAAGCAGGGCGACCGCTACCTGCGCCGACTGCTCGTGCTGGGTGCGACGGCCGTGATCCGCCATGCCCGGACCAAGGCCACGGCAGAGACAGCGTGGCTGCGAGGCGTGCTCGACCGCCGTCCGGTGCGGCTCGCGTCCGTGGCGCAGGCCAACAAGACGGCACGGATCGTCTGGGTATTGCTGGCTAGGGGCGAGAGCTACCGTGCTCCGGCTGCAGTCCAGGCAGCAGCAGCTTGACGAGGTAGAAGGATCTCTGTCGGCCACAGCGTCAGCCGGCAGAGTGCGGGGGGTGATAACGACGTGATGGCAAACCGGTCGAACCCGGGGCTTGGCAGAACCCGTTTAGCGTGCAGCTCATCCGAGAGCGCAAAACTGATTGGGAGCCAGGCTGCGGATTGCATCAGGGCCAGCGGCTATGGGCCGCAGTAGTAGGCCGGACACATGACCGCACCCGACCGCAGCGCCAAACGTCAGATAACCCTTGCGTCGACGGAGCCGTCCACACATGCACGCTAAGCGGAATCCCAGACCGGGAACGTGGACAACACCTCCCGACCGCTCCCGACACAAAGCGGCCCTCAAATGGTGCTGACTTCCGCCAGCATAACCGCAATGCGCTTGGCGAGCCCGGCACCCTTCGCCGCGTCAATCGCCGCACAGTGCTGGCGCTCGTGCCGGCTGATCTCGCTGCCAGAGATCAACGACAGGTGCCCCAGGCGCCCTCGAGTACCGGGCGCAAGGTCCCCCGGGCGCATCGAAGTCGAACGCCTGCACGATCAGGCTGCTATGCGCCACCTCCGACAGCTTGCCGGCATTCCCGGGTATGTGTCAGCCCCGATCAAGGTCCGTCACGCCCGCGGCCGGTATTTGCGCCGTGTCCGTCACTCCCTGTCGCGGATGCCGCCCTCTGTAGAACGCCTTGGTGAGCGTTGGAACGGAGGAGGGCAGAACACGAGCTTCGTGCCCCGCCGGGCTTGTACGTGTTTATGCGGTCGCAAGCGTTCGATCGAGTGCCTCGACCAGCTTGGCCGCAATCAGATGATCCGAGGTCGGGTTTTGACCGGTGATCAGCTCGCGATCGATGACCACGTTGGGCGCGGAATCGACCGGATTGGTGGTTACCTCGCCGTTTGCCAGTTTGAGAGCCTCGGGCATGTTGAAAAACAACTTGCCACGGAGAAGGCTATCCTCGGCGGTCTGCTCCTCGCTTGCTGAGAAGACGGTCATGCGGTAGCCGGCGTAGATCCAGCCCTGGGCACATTCACTCGCTTTGACCTTGTCCCCAGCGATCAGTGCGGCGCGAAACTCGCGGGCGCGCGGCATGGCCGCGACGGTCGCCACCGGGCCATGGCAGAGCAACGCGGTCGGCTTTCCGTTCTTGTGGAAGTGGTGCAGGACCGCGCCCATGTCGGCATCCTGCATGAGGTCGACCGCCGGCGCGTGGCCGCCGGGCACGAAGAGGCCGGCGTAGCCGTCCAGCCCCGCGTTGATCACAGAGCGCAGCGTGCTCACCTGGTTCATGGACGGGTCGCCGGCGTAGAAGCTCCTGGCGCGTGCGTGGGCGGCCTCGTCGCCTCCGAAGTGCTGCGCCGCGTCCGACACTTCGTCGATGTGCGGCTTGGTCCCGTTCGGCGTGGCGAGCACGACCGCGTATCCGGCCTCGATCAGCGCCATCGCCGGCACGACCGTCTCGTTGAGGTACTGCCCGATCGCAGCCAAGCCACCGCCCTTCAGTTCGATCTGCGTGGCGTTTGAGCCTGCCACGAGCACTGTTCCCTTTGTCATCTGCGTCTCCGTTGAACCGTCCGCGTCCTTGCGGGTGAGCCGGATATGATCTCGGCCAAGGTATTACGGAAATTGATTGTTTGGATGCTAGATATACAGCCAAGAGCATAACTAATGCGCTACGATCTCAACCTGCTGCCGATCTTTGTCGCCCTGATGGAGGAGCGCAGCGTCACGCGCGCCGCTGAGCGCCTGGGCATGACCCAGCCGGCGCTGTCGAACGCGCTTTCACGCCTGCGAACCACCTTGCAGGATCAGCTGTTCATCCACGAACGCTACGGCATCCAGCCGACCCCGGTTGCCGTCGAACTGGCGCCCTGAGGTGGTCCCGCCTGGTTGGACAGTTTGGCGGCCAAGTTAAGCTTGGT